>JAGYOI010000099.1 GCA_018399395.1 Prolixibacteraceae bacterium | reverse complement strand
TTTAATTGAATAAATACTTTGTATTATGAAAGAAGAATTTCGAAAAGATAAATTACAGGGTGGCCGAAAAGACCAGTATGAAGGCAGTGCGAAGAATTTTATTTTTTCAGTGGTTATGATTTTTATTACGATATTGCTGATACTGATATTTAGGGGCTGCAGTCCGGGAAATTTAGTAACTACCGGGTATCTTGTAGGTGTTGACAATTACGCTGAAAACGAAATTGAGATTGAACATTTCCAGAGTACTGATTCAGTTGATAACTGGATTACGGAAAAAACCGAGTTGCAATTTCACACCCCTGATTTAATTTCTGAAGGTCCGCCTTACTGGGAGTTCAACAATGAGGATTTTTATATTTACGTTGAGAAAAAAGGAATCTATGAAAAGAACGGCAATGGGAATTGCTGGGAAGCGTGTATTTTGTCAATAACTGAACTTGATAGCGAATTATTGCCAAACATCAATGAGGAAAAATATAAAAAGGATTGGGATGTTTTCGCTTCTGACATGATAGATGCCTTAAATTTCAATGGATTTGAATTTCACGGTTATTCAGTTAATGAGTTTGAAGATACTGGGGATTTTGTAATTGCGGTAGGTGATTCTCCGAGAGGCAATGGAGTTAAGCATGCAGTAGTATGGCGCTACGGGATTGTTCACGACCCGCATCCTTCAAATGCCGGATTGAATTCCATAGATTTTTTTGAAAAAATTGAAAAATTGAAGTGATGAAAGGAAATGAACTTACAAAACAATACGAACCTGTGTTAAGCGAGGAACTTTTGGATTGGTTTGATAATAACTATATTGAATCCAGAGACGAATGCGCGAAGGCTGTAATTAAAGGTACAATTGATTATCCATTTACAGTAGAACAATTAAAAGAAGGGTGCGAGGAATTAAGAAAAACAGAATTAAAGAACAAAGGAATTTGGATACATATAAGATTGATTGGTGATTTATGCAACGTTGGAATATCAGCTTCAAAGGCAGGTGAATCACTTAGAAATATTTTAATGAAAAGGAGTAAAGAGCAATGAACTATAATTACAGGGTACTTCCAATAGGGAGATACCCTTTTTTTGTGAAAATAATTGTGAATTTTAAAATGCTGAAATGATGGGGAATACTGACAAAAATGACAAAACAAAAAAAGGAAAGCGCGAATTAAAGAGAGAGAGATTAAAAGCGCGGTTGTTGAAAGAATTGGAAAAGAGCCGGGGGATTATCAGTAATGCGTGTGCCAATGCAGGATGTTCCAGGAATACGTATTATGAATATGTGAATGATGATGAGGAATTTGCTCAAAAGGTGAGAGAAGTAACCGAAGCTCAGATTGATATTGTTGAGGCCGCTTTACTCAGGTCGATTGCCAAAGGTGAGGTAGCCTCGATTATTTTTTATTTAAAGACCAAAGGCAAAGAGAGGGGTTACGTTGAGAAAGTTGAAGTTGAAGGAAACTTGGGATTTATTCATTTGATGAAAAAGGCATCGAGAAGTGAGTAAGAAGATTAAACATTCAGAGGTTGACATTTTTCATTCATGGCAAAATGACTGGAATAAGTTTGCACGTGATTGCTTTGATGTGCGGTTGGACAGAAAGCAGCAAGAAATATTAGAAGCTGTTCAGAAATTCAATAAAGTTTCAGTAGTGAGTGGCGCGGCGCGGGGCAAAGATTACGTTTCCGCTGTGGCTGCCCTTTGTTTTTTGTATTTAACTCCGAGGTTCAATAACGATGGCGAAATGACGCATAACACTAAAGTTGCATTGACAGCGGCAACCGGGGGGCAAATTCAGTCTATCATGATGCCGGAAATAAGCAGGTTGTTTGTGAAAGGCAAAAGGTATGATTTACCGGGGATATTATTGAACTATCAAATCAAAATGCCGTTCCGGGAATGGTTTCTTATAGGATTCAAGTCAGATGATTACAACCTTGAAGCATGGACAGGGTTTCACGCTACTAATGTAATGTACGTTGTGACAGAAGCGTCCGGGATAAGTGAGAAGATTTGGGGTGCAATTGAGGGTAACTTGCAGGGTAATTCAAAACTGTTAATTGTGTTCAACCCGAATAGAGCTAAGGGGTACGCTGCCCGGACTTGTTTCAGTGAACAGTGGAAGCACTTCAAATTGAACAGTCTTGACAGCCCCAATGTGTTAGCTAAAAAGATTGTAGTTCCCGGACAGGTTGACTACGTATGGGTAAAAGATAAGGTTGAAACCCAATGCGAGGCCATACCGAATGAAAAAGATGTAAAACCGGAAAAGAGTGATTTTAAATGGGAAGGTAAGTGGTACAGGCCGAATGATTGGTTTAGGATAAAAGTGTTAGGGGAATTTCCAGAAGAACCTCAAAGTATTTTGGTGCCTCGGAAATGGATAGAACTGGCGAATGACCGTTGGAGAAAGTGGAAATTGAATGGGCATGAGATGAAAGAAAACATGAAACTTGGAGTTGACGTTGCAGGGATGGGAACGGATGAAACTGTTTTCTGTCCTCGGCATGGAGATATTGTCGATGAGTTCGAGGGATACAATTCAGGCGGGGTTGCTAATCACATGGAAACAGCCGGGCGCATAAAGCATAAGATAAAAATCAATCCGAAGTCCTCGGCTTACATAGATACAATTGGAGAGGGTGCAGGGGTTTTCAGTCGATGTATTGAACAGAAGGTAAACGCATTTAGCGTTAAGTCAACTGAAAGCACTAAGAAGCTCAGGGATTATACAGGTATATATGAATTCAGCAACATGAGGAATTATTTGTATTGGGCTATTCGTGATTGGCTGAACCCGGCATTTGAAAGCGAGGCAATGTTACCGCCTAACAAAAAACTGGCAGAGGAACTTTCTGAGATTATATGGAGCTTTGACAGCGCGGGGCGACCTGTAATAGAGGATAAGGATTCAATAAAAGAGAGACTTCGAAGGTCGCCGGATTACTCAGAATCATTATCTTTAACTTTTTATCCGTATAAAACAACCAAAGGGAAAAAGCTTGATGCTAATCAGCTTGCCCGGATGGTATAAAAATTATAATCATGGCAATAATAGAGAAGATTCAGGAAATGGACTTTGCAAATGTGGTTAAAGAGGCCAAAGCTGCAAAGGTAGAATTTGAGACATCGTTTGAGGACATAGCAAAACAGTATGATGTACTTCAACATGATGTATTCGACCCGGCATTGAGAAAGGATAAGATTGTAAAAGACCCGATAACCGATGATTCCGGGAATCCGGTGGAAGATGCAGACGGGAATCAGAAGTATGAATCGAGAGTTGAGAAGGTTGTAAGGGTTGGCATGCCGTATCAAAAAATAATCGTTCAGCGGCGTGTTGGGTTCCTTCTGGGCAACAACATTGAACTTGAAATGGAGAACCGGGATGAGAGTACGGTATTCAATGCGGTGAAGGCTATTTGGGATGATAATAAACTTGACTACAAAAATAAGGAATTGGCAGAACGGTTATTCAGTGAGCGCGAATGTGCAGAGATTTGGTTTAAGAAAGAAGATGCTGAATTTTGGAAAAACGAACAGGAAACCGTTGGAAGTATTTTGAACAGTCCGGTACGAATGAAAATGTTGATTTGCAGCCCCTCGAATGGCGATGAGTTATATCCTGTTTTTGATGAGTTTGGAGATATGATTGTTTTTGTTAGGTCTTATACAGGTACAAGGGAAGGTAAGCCAATTGAGATGCTCGATGTTTACACCAATGAGAGAATTTATTACGTTCAGAAAGTTGAAGGGAATTGGGTACCTAAGGAGAATGGAATCATTGATAATCAATATGGAAAAATACCAGTGATTTATTACAGGCAGAAAAACGCTGAGTGGTATGATGTTCAGAGCATGATTGACAGGCGGGAAGCGAGTTTATCCACTGTTGGTGATACGGTGGGATATTTCGGGCAACCGATTCTGTTCTTTAAAGGTGAGATAACCGGGTTTGCCGGAAAAACAGATAGTGGAAAAGTATTCACTGGTGATGAGAATAGTTCAGCTCAGTTTTTGAGTTGGGACAATGCCCCGGAGAATACTAAAATGGAGTTGAATGAACTTGAACAGGGAATTTTTAAATTCAGTCAGACCCCGGACATTTCATTTGAGAACATTCAGGGACTTGGAGCTATTTCAGGCCGGGCGTTGAAGTTTATGTTTATGGATGCACAAATGGCAGCGAGGGTTAAGGAAACTATTTTTGGTATTGGAATACAGAGGCGAGTGAATTTAATGAAAGCCATGGTTGGGAATTTGATTAGTGTGAAGTTAAAGGATGAGGCCGCTCAGATAAAAATCAAACCAGTATTCACACCTTACATTCCAGAAGATGACAGAGAGGCTATTGAGTTGTTGTCAGTGGCAAAAGAGACGGGAATTTTGAGCAGGGAAACTGCCGTTGGCCAAAACCCGTTTGTTGCAGATAAGGACATTGAGTTAGAGAGAATAAAGAGTGAAGAAAAAGAGGCGAAAAGTAATTTTGGAGAATCATTTAATTTATAAGTATGGATAATATGAAAATGTTCCTGAAATACTGGAAAAAAAGGAATTTCAAAAAGATGTATCGGTATTGTCAAAAGACATGGAGAGCTAATCATACTCAGGGGGAATTGGCGAAGTTGTTTAATAAACTGGTATTGGAAGATTTTGAGATTGTAGGTGAACTGAAAGTAACCCTGGTTACAACCGATGTCGAATTGTCAATAAAAGTTAATGGAGAGTTCAGGAATATACAGGGGCGTGTGCTATGTGAAAGGCAACCTTACAAGCCCTCAGAAGATGGCGTTTGGGGTGTGAATCCAATAAGTGTAATTAAGCATTATATGTAATGGACATATCGGAAAAATACCGCAATAAGGTTTTAGACTACGAGGCCAAAGCCGAACTTCAAATGAAGCGTGTGTTTTTACAGTATGTACGTAATGTGACTAAACACTTGGACGATCCGGCATTGCGTTTTTCCAGTTCATTTGTGATGAGCAAAAATGAGAAGTTAGGGGCGGTATTATCCGGGGACGCTTACAAAGAGTTTCAACAGGGCGCCTATGAGGTTACTAAGGACGTCGTAACAGGTTCTTGGAATTTGGCCGGGGCAAAACACAACGAAGCATATTCGGACTACCTGACGCTTCTAAGGAACTTCACAGGCAACCCGGAATATTCATTCGATGTCAATAGAAAGGCATTGAACGCTTTTATCCGCGGACAGGAAACTGGAAGTTTGTCAGCAAAGGTTTGGAAAACTACCAGACAGTTCAGAGATGAAATGGCTGTTCACATGGGAATGGGTATTGCCAACGGGGATTCGGCTGCGACAATTTCACGAAGGGTTAGACAGTATTTAGATAAGCCAGACGCGTTATTTAGACGAAATAAATTTTTAAAGACTGACAGTGAGGGAAATATAGTTGAGAAATTTAGATGGAGTAAGAGAGCGAAAAATTACAACCCCGGACGCGGAGTTTACAGGTCGGCTTACAAGAATGCAATGAGGGTAACCCGGACGGCGACCAATCAGGCATATTGGTTAAGCGACCAGCACATGTGGAGAGGGCATAAGTTTGTACTTGGTTACACAGTAAAGTTAAGTGCCAATCACCCAGAGTATGATATTTGTGATGAATTAAAGGGGGAATATCCAAAGGATTTTGTGTTTAGTGGCTGGCATCCTCAGTGCTTCTGTAACGCAGTTGCTATTCTCATGCCGCCTGATAAGTTCAAAAAATATTTATCGGGGCAAA
>JAGYOI010000098.1 GCA_018399395.1 Prolixibacteraceae bacterium | reverse complement strand
TGTATGATGAATTAAACGTTTTTCTGCTTTAAAATTTTAATTTTGTAATAATATCTAATAATACACAGATTAACAATTTTTTGATATTTTTTCAGTTATTATAAAATTGACTATTCAAAAGGAATACATTAATATGAAACGATTTCAGTTTTTTGTACTTTGTTTTTTTATCATGGTAATTTCGGTGCCTGTAAGTGCACAATTAAATGCGCCCGAAGCTGATTCGTCGTTAACCCGTTATGGCGAAGATTTTCATATATTTTGTGCGACATCTCCCATGCAGGCCAACGGGAGCTTATTAGCCACTACTTTTGACGGGACCAATGCAACATTTATCTGGGAAAAATATAGTCAGGTAAGTGCAGGTTTTGAACCTTTCACCGGAACAATATTAGAAGACTCGGTTACATCAGAAATTCGTAATCTTGAAGACGGGCTTTACCGTGTTCGGATAGAAACCGAAAATTTAACCGGTGAATGGGAGGAGGCATGGGTGCTAAATAATTGGATACGGGTAACAAAAGCTGAAATTCCCGATTCAACTTCTACCTGTACCAACTTTGAAATTGAGGCTGATTTTGAATATGCCCCGCTCGAAGTAAACAGCCCCACTCAGGGGGAGATTTCTTTAAGAACTCAGGAAAAAGAAGAATTTTTTGTGGAGTGGACCAAAGATGGTGAACTCATACGCCGGCAGCTCAGCCCCGATGTAATGACCCCCGTTGCATCTGAAACACCTGTTCGGTATGATTTGTATATCGAAGATGATTTTGGTTGTTCGGTGGAAGATTTTGTAGATTATGTATCGAAAGTGCCTGAATCGGCATTTGAAGCCAGCCCAATGGAAGGGGAGGCTGTTTTGACCGTTGAGTTTGCCAACAATTCGATTAATTACGATTCTACATATTGGTTTTTCTATAAAGATGATTACTTCATACCCGGTAAAGACGAGCAAAACGGTGACGAAGCGGTTGATAGTATTGACTTTGTTCTGTATGAAGATCAACCTGTACACGAGTACAAAAGATCGGGTGAGTACAGGGTGAAGCTGGTTACGGTAAAGGAAAATGAGACCGGTAATTGTCGTGATACCTTATACATGGAACCCGGTACATTCATAAACGTGTTGCCTTCGTTGGTTGAAGTTCCTAACTTTTTTACGCCCAACGGCGATAATATGAATGATGAGTTTGTTGTTAAAACCCAATCGTTGAAAAGTATGAATGTTACCATTTTTAACCGTTGGGGTGGGCAGGTTCATTCATGGAAAAACAACAACATTATATCAAGTGAAGATACTTATGCCCACTCAATTTGGGATGGGCAAATAGGCCGCCGGCTGGCATCGCCCGGGGTTTATTACTATGTGATAAAGTACGAAGGCCGTGACATTGACGAGGAGGATGAAAAAGGACGTCCGGTTAAAGGTACGAAAACAGGTTTTATACACTTATTCAGGGATAAGCAATAAAAAAGGGTGAAATCGTAATGACTTCACCCTTAAATTGATCAGAATCAACCTGTCTCTTTTCTTCTTTCCCCTTAAATCCTTCAATCAAGTTCTGATCATTTCAACTTCAACCTAATCTAAACTAAACCCTAAATAAAAATCACATACAACTACATGCAATCAGTGTGCCAAAATAAAAAAATGCAGATAATCAGGTGTTTGGTGTTTTGCTCAATTTTGGTGTTGGTTTCATTTTGGGACAAAAAGAACAATTTTGGGAAAAGGTTCGTTTAATTTTTGTATCTTTTTGGTTGATAATCTTAAACCAAAACATTTATGCCCATAAAAAAAACATATAAAATATTTGTCGTCGACGATGAGTCGCTCTTCCGAAAAATCTTGTACAAAACCCTTCAGGTAAATAAAAAATATGAAGTTATTCCGATAAGCTCGGGAATTGAATGCTTAAAGCGCCTTGATGAAAACCCCGACATCATTTCGCTTGATTATCGTTTGCCTGATATTGATGGTCGTAAGGTTTTGCAGGAAATAATGAAAAAAAATAATCCTCCACATGTTATCATTGTTTCAGGGCAAAACGATATTGATACAGCAATTAACTTATTGAAACTGGGTGCTTACGATTACATTGTTAAAGGGGCAGACACACGTGAAAAACTTTCCATTACCATCGAGAGGGTTATTGATAAAATTGAATTAAAAAGAGAAAATGAAAATTTGCGTGAAGCTGTGTCTGACCGTTATTGCTTCCGGAAATTGATAAAGGGAAGCAGTAAACCCCTTGAACGTGTTTTTTCACTGATGGATAAGGCCATTCGTACAAATATAAATGTATCGGTTTATGGTGAAACCGGAACCGGAAAAGAATTGGTGGCCAAAGGTATACATTATAATTCAGACCGCAGAAACAAGCCGTTTGTGCCCGTTAATATTTCATCAATCCCGGAAACGCTGGTTGAGAGTGAGCTTTTTGGTTACGAAAAAGGGGCTTTTACTGGTGCCGATACGGCAAAGGCAGGTAAAATTGAAGTGGCAGATGGCGGCACACTTTTACTTGATGAGATAGCTGAAATGAACCTGAATGTGCAGGCTAAACTATTGCGTGTGTTACAAGAGCGTGAAGTATCACGGATAGGAAGCCATAAACCGTTTAAGTTTGATGTTCGGTTAATTATTGCTACACATCGGAATTTAAAGGAAGAGGTCGATAAAGGCAACTTCAGGGAGGATTTATACTATCGGTTGCTGGGGTTAACAATCGACCTGCCGCCATTGAGGCAACGTGGCAATGATGTGATTGTTTTGGCCCAGTATTTTATTGATGATTTTTGTGATGAAAATAAAATGCAACGAAAACATTTATCGGATGATGCAATAAACAAATTGCGCGAATATTCATTCCCCGGGAATGTACGCGAATTAAAAGCTTTGATGGAACTTGCCTGCGTATTAACCGATGATCAGTTAATCGATGAAGACCATATTAATATTTCACCGGTAAATATCAGCAAGAATTTGCTGAGCAAGGAAAAAACACTACATGAATATAACGAAGATATTATCCGCCATTTTGTTGATAAATATGATAATGTGCGTGAAGCTGCAAGCCGGTTGAATGTTGGCAAATCAACCATTTACCGTTATCTGAAACAACAGGCTTAAAACCCTAAATGGGGAAACACCTGTGTGCCCTTCGTTTTGAAGTCGTAGCGGAGCATAACCTCAAATGTGCCGTCGTTAAAGTTTTTTAACCGGGTATGGGTATAATCGTACGAAAAACCAATTTTCAGGTTTTGGTTAAGTTGTACCTGTGCGTAAGCCCCTACGGCATCGCTGATACGATACATTGCACCTAACCAAAAACGGTCGAGGAAAAGGAAACTGAAATCGAAATCGGCGGTTACGGGTGCGCCGGCAGTTATCATGGTTGTAAGTCCCGGCTTAAATACGGTTGTTGGCGAAAGTTGTATCATGTATGCACCGTGTAAAAAATAGTGCCTTTGTTCGCGGCTGGCTGCCTGAACTTCAACCTCGTCCTTTGTATATTCATTTTGCATAAGCCGTGGCACGGCAACCCCTGCATAGAAATCTTCGCCATACCAAAATACCCCTACCCCAAAATTTGGCAGAAACCGGGTATAATCTCCGTATTCAAGAATATATGCATCATCGTAATGATAGCGGTCAATCTCGGTTAGCCTCGATTGAACATAGTTAAAACCGGCTTTCAACCCGAAACTGATTTGCGTTGTTTGGGTGGCCCGGATACGGTACGAATAATCGAGGAACAAGGCGGTAGTAGAGAAGTGTCCGAAATTATCATGAAGGAAATCCATCCCGCCACCAACATGCAAACTGTCGAGCGGCATGCTCAGGGTAAGCGATGAGGTTGTTGGCGCCCCTTTCAGGTTCAGCCATTGCTTCCGGAATATGCCCGAAATGCTTCCCACACCGCGTACTCCCGTGTAAGCGGGATTAACCGACATCAGATTGTTCATGTACTGGGTGTAAACAGGGTCTTGCTGGGCATGCCCTGTTTTGGTGCCGGCAACTATGAACAGCATGATGATGACAGCTGTGCAAATGGTCTTTATGTAATTTATTCCTCTCATTTATTTTTTCAGGTTACCGGAAAATATAAATAAATCCGGCTTGTCTGTTTCTTCCTTCGTTATAAATTAAAGTATAGTAATATGTGCCGCTTGGCAATGGTTTGTTGTTGCCAAAGCTGCCACGGTTTGAATATCCGTCCCAGTCGTTTTCATATCCGCGTTTTTCATATACTGCATGACCGGCACGGTTAAATATGCGCAACCATGAGTTTGGATAGTGCTGTATGCCATCGATAATAAGCACATCGTTTTTGGTGTCGTTATTTGGCGATATTATTTCAGGTACGCGCAGCTCTTCAACCATGAGGATAACTTTGCCATCGGCCATATTACCGCAAGGTGAAATGAGCTTGTAAGTCATGCTGTCTTTATCAACAAAATCGGGCGACGGGTAATAAGCAAATGTAGAGTCGCCGGTTTGAGATACCGACCCATTATATGGCGATGTATATTCTTCAACATACGGAAGAAAGTAGCCTGAATCGTTTTTCAAAACATTAAATTCAACCGGAACGCCCGGCCATGTTTTAACCGTGTCGGGATTGGCAAAAAGCATTGATTCCTCGGGCATAATGATATTTACAACCGCACTGGCCGAGTCGCCTTCGTTGTCGAAAATCGTGTACGCAAATTCATCGTCTGAACATGAAAGCACGTCAGGAATATAAACGAAAATACCTTTATCGGAGTCGAAATAAGTTGAGCCGAATGCCGGTTGTGAATCAATTTGCAAGTATGTTTTTGCCGTATCGATGAAACCATCGGGGTCGGGGTCGTAGTCGTTTTCTAGCACCGGGATATGCATTTCTTCAATCCGATCAACATTGAAATTGTCGTTTTCGGCAACAGGTGGGGTGTTACGCTGTTTAACGTGAATGTACACCCAAGCTGTTGCATGTTGTCCCCACATATCGATTACGGTGTATTGAAGCGAATCGGTGTAAGCCAGTGAGTCGGGCGAATAATAATCGGCTGCCGGTGAATAGTTTATATTGTTTTCGCTTGTTGAGCTTGCCATTCCGTGCTGAGGATACTCGGTTACATACACGGTATCAATTGTGCATAACTGGTTGTCCTTGACCGAATCGTTATCAAGTACCGGGATGATATTGTCAACACTGTTCTCTTCAACACGGCTTGAATCGTCGATGGCAACCATCTCTTCAAGTGCAGGATAGATGTACACCATTCCTGTATCGGCAGCCAGTGAGTCGTCTTTTATTTCATAAGTAAACCAGGCATTGCACCATAAAATGGTATCGGCAGCAATGGTAATGGTGCTGTCGGCATTGAAGGTAACGTGCAATGAGTCGCCGGTTTCAATAACTTTTTCGGTCAGGAATATCGAGTCGCTGTCGATGTCATAATCGTTTTTCAGCAAGTGGTTGAATGTTATAATGGTTGAATCTTTTCCTTCCCATGTTACGGTGTCAGTAACTGCCACCGGTGCATCGTTGATGTTGAGTATGGTAACCTGCACTTTCAGGTCGGCACACTCATTTCTACCGGCCGAACAAAGTTCGAGGTTGTAGAAATCGGAGCCGGTGCTGTCGGTCATTGGCGTGTAAACTATTTGAGTGTTGTTATTGATGATTTCCCATTTCCCTTTATCGGGCGCGTTAAAATCGGTGACTTCAGCAACATCAAAGAAGAGGTTGTAAGATTCGAGCAATGGTGCAATG
>JAGYOI010000097.1 GCA_018399395.1 Prolixibacteraceae bacterium | reverse complement strand
AGCACGAACCACCTTTGGAAGAAGATGATAAAAAGAAATTACCAGATTTTGATGATATACCATTTGAAATAGAACGTAAAAATGAAGATGAAGAGGACGACGAAAACCAAATGTCGTTATTCGATTAACTAAACCGGAAAATGGATATGCGTATATACCTGATAGGATACATGGGAAGTGGAAAATCGACAGCAGGTAAGGGTCTGGCTAAGAACCTGAACCTTACTTTTATCGATATGGACGATTATATTGAGCGGCGCAATATGCGTACAATACCACAAATTTTTGCCGAGGACGGCGAAGATGGGTTCAGAAAGATTGAGCGTAAAGCCTTGCTTGAATTATCGGAGTTTGAAGATGTGGTTATTGGCACAGGGGGTGGTGCACCTTGTTTTTTCGACAACATGGATATCATACAAAAAACCGGTAAATCTGTTTACTTGAAAGGGACGCCACGTATTTTGGCCGAACGGCTTAGAAAATCAAAAGTTGAAAGGCCGCTAATTAAAGGAAAAAGTGAAGAGGAGCTTATTGCTTTTATTGATGAAACGCTGGCAAAGCGTGAAAAATGGTATAAGCAAGCCGGTGTTGTTTTGGAATTTGACCACGATTTGTCGGATGATGAAGTGTTGAAGGCATTGAAGTAATGCCTGTGCCGTATCACCAACATCAATGTATGTGTTAATCCATAAAAGCCACTTGGAACCAAATTAGGAATTATATGTTCAATGTTGGTGGCATTAAAAAAAAACACTCTATTTTTCTGTTTTCTTACAAATCTTACAATATCCTTTCAAATTAATTTGATACTCATCAACCTGAAAGCCTTCAATTCCTTCTATGTCAGGTGGTGTTGTGATTTTAATGTCGAATAAATTGCCACAACCCTTACATTTAAAATGCCCGTGTACCGATGTGTCGGCATCGTATCGCAATTCATTGCCTTCAATATTCAGAACAATAGCAACCCCATTTGTTACAAACAGCTTTAAGGTGTTGTAAACCGTAGTTTTCGATAAGGTGGGAATAGAAGGTGCCAAGGCGCTGTAAATGTCATCAGCGGTAGGGTGGTTGTGGTTTTTATAAAGATATTCGTAAATCATCATTCGTTGTAACGATGGCTTGATATCGTGAGCAGTTAAATGTTTTCTGAATTGTTCCATAATACGATAAATTGTAATCAATACAAAAATATAAAAAATACAACTACTTGTATCATTTTGTGCTAAATTCATTTTCAAATGGCCAGTTAACAAATATTTAAAGTGTGTAAAGGTAAGAAAAACAGACAAATAAAAAAATAACGACAAATAAATCTTATTTTAACAATATTGACTTGTTTTTAATTGTTATTTTAGTTTAATTTGTAACAGATACAAAAATGAAATAAAAACATTTAAGTTTAAAACCTAAAATTGAAATTATATGAGTTTAGTTGGAAAAAAAGCACCAGAATTTAATGCCGCGGCAGTTGTTAACGGAAATGATATCGTAGAGAACTTCTCGCTAAAGCAATATGAAGGAGACAAATATGTGTTGTTCTTCTTTTACCCTAAAGATTTCACCTTTGTTTGTCCTACCGAAATAATTGCATTCCAGAATAAAATTGAAGAATTCGAAAAAAGGGGCGTGGCTGTTGTGGGCTGTTCAACCGATTCAGAGTTTTCACACTGGGCATGGTTAAACACCGAGAAAAACAATGGTGGAATTAAGGGCGTTAAGTTTCCTATCGTTGCCGATATTTCTAAAACCATATCGATGAATTACGATGTGCTGGCCGGTGAATATAATTATAGCGATGAAGGCGAAGCTGTTTTTGAAGGAGAGCCTGTTGCATATCGCGGATTGTTTTTGATTGACAAAGAAGGGCTCGTGCGTCATTCATTGGTTAATGACATGCCACTTGGGCGTAGTGTTGACGAAGCTTTACGCATGGTAGACGCCTTGCAGCACTTTGAGGAAAACGGGGAAGTGTGCCCTGCGAACTGGAAAGAAGGGGATGATGCAATGGATGCATCCTCGGTGGGCGTTGCCAAGTACCTTTCAGAACATTAATTGTTAGTGATTATTAGATAATGTGGCAGGGGCTGTTCTTTACAGTTCCTGTTTTTTTTGATTTTCATCGGTGTTTTGCTTTTTTAATTTTAGTACTTTAGTGTTTTTAGATGAAAAACAGCACTATGGTTGATATTGAAAGTATTGATCTTTCTTCGGTATATGAAAAACGCAAAAACGACCGCGATATTTTTCAGGAATTGATGCCGACCAAGGTTAAAGAGATTTTATTGGTCGCTACAAAATACGATGCTTATTCCATTGTTCGCGAGGGACAATTTTCCGATAAAATATTTGGCGAGTATTTACAGCTTAATTTATATTCAGCCCCCCGTTTTACAAGTGTAAATACAAAACAAGAAGCAGTTGATGCCCTTAAGTCAAGGCATTTCGACATGGTGATTATTATGGCAGGGATCGACCGTGAGGCCCCGCTCGATATTGCACGCGGCATAAACCACAAAAAGCCGCGGTTGCCTATATTGTTGCTCGTAAATAACAATTACGACCTCACTTATTTTACCGAAACTTCAGAACCGCTTCATTATATCGACAGGGTTTTTGTGTGGAATGGTAATACCAGCATTTTTCTTGCCATGATTAAATATATCGAGGACAAGAAAAATGTTCAACGCGATGTTCTGGTTGGTAATGTCAGGATTATTCTTCTGGTTGAAGATTCAGTGAAATATTATTCGAGGTACTTGCCATTGCTTTATACGAATGTAATGCTTCAAACTCAAAACCTCGTCTCAGACGATTCAACTGATGAGCTGCACATGATTCTTAAAATGCGGGCCAGGCCTAAAATACTTTTGGTGAGCAACTACGAAGATGCTGTTTCAATAATTGATCATTATAAAGATAACCTGTTGTGCGTGATCAGCGATGTGAAATTCTCAAAATACGGGAGTGATGATATTGACGCGGGGGTTGATTTATTGAAGTATGTTAATTCAATACTTAAATTTAAGGTGCCGCTTTTACTGCAATCGCATGATGTAAAGAATAAAAAAAGAGCGAGTGAAATAGATGCCGATTTTATTGATAAAGATTCCGATAGTTTATCGAAAGATATTCAGCGTTTTATTTATCACCGTTTGGGCTTTGGTAATTTTGAATTCTTGATGCCCGATGGACGAAAGGTTGCTGATGCACATTCCCTGCACGAGTTTCAGGAGTTAATGAAGAAAGTTCCTATCGAGTCGATTCTATATCATGCATCAAGAAATGAATTTTCGAAATGGTTGATGGCACGCGGCGAGATTAACATGGCCGAGTTGCTGAAAGTAAGGCAGGCCGATGAGTTTGAGCAGAAAAAAGATGTAAGGGAATTTATACTGAAAGTATTTGAAAAGGTTAAAATGCAACAGTTGCGCGGGCGAATTGTAAATTTCGACCCTACACTGGTGAAAGATAACCGTTACATCATCAGGCTTTCAAAAGGTTCGCTGGGAGGAAAGGGGAGAGGCCTGGCGTTTATTTCTAATTTTATTGAAAATATCGATTTTAAGAAGATTATTCCGGATGTGAACATTCGTATTCCCGCAACAGCAATTATTGGGGCACTTGAGTTTGATTCATTTGTTGAGGCAAATGATTTATACAATAAAATTATTGTCCAGCATAATTACAACAACATTAACGAGTTATTCCTGAAAGGCAAAATCAGTGAAGCGCTTAACGAGAAGCTGTTCTTGTACCTTGTGAATATGAGAAGGCCGTTGGCGGTGCGTTCATCCGGTTTATTCGAAGATTCACTTTTGCAACCCTTTGCCGGGGTTTACAGTACTTATCTGCTTCCTAACAATCATCCCGATATTAATGTGCGGCAAAAACAACTTCGGGAAGCTATTAAGCTTGTTTATGCTTCTACTTTTGAAAAAACAGCCCGTTCGTATTTCAATGCGGTGAATTATAAAATCGAAGAAGAAAAAATGGCTGTAATTATCCAGGAGGTTGTGGGGCATGAGTTTAATGGTAAGTATTACCCGCATATTAGCGGTATTGCCCAGTCGTACAACTATTATCCGGTGTCGTACATGCAGCCGGCCGATGGTTTTGCTGTTGCAGGTGTTGGCCTTGGGATGTATGTTGTGGGGGGCGAAAAATCGTACCGGTTTTGCCCTAAATTTCCTAAAATAAACCCTTCTTCCATATCGGATCAAATCCGCGATTCACAAAAAGAATTTTATGCCATTGATATGTCGCGTACAGAATATAACCTTGACGAAGAAGGAGAGATGGCGACCATAAAAAAATACTCGGTAAAAGAAGCCGATAAAGATGGAACGCTTACTTATTGTGCTTCAACTTTCGACCTTGAAAATGATATTTTATTACCCGGAACCAATACGCGCGGTATAAAAGTGGTAGACTTTTCAAGTATTTTGAAGTACCGCTATTTCCCGCTTGCCGATTCGTTGCACTTGTTGTTAAAGCTGTTTAGGGAAGCCATGGGGGTGCCTGTTGAGCTGGAATATACGGTTGACCTGGAGAAAACACCCGATAATGGTTTGCCAACACTTTATTTATTGCAAATTAAGCCCTTGATCCGAAAAGAGGAAATGGTGACCGTAGACATTGGCAGGGCTGATGAAGCGAACACCTTAATGTATGCAACCGCTGGTATGGGTAATGGTATCAATCGTGAGATACGTGATGTTGTTTATGTTGATATCGCAACATTCGACCGTACACGCACCCGTGAAATTGCCCAACAGTTGGGGGCTTTTAACGAGAAAATGTCAGATGAAAAAAGGGACTACATCCTTATAGGCCCCGGGCGCTGGGGGTCGCGCGACCCGTATACCGGCATACCGGTTGTGTGGTCACAAATATCAAGGGCTAAGGTAATTGTTGAAATGGGGCTCGAAGATTTTCCATTAGATGCTTCACTTGGTTCACACTTTTTTCATAACGTAACATCAATGAATGTGGGGTATTATTCTGTGCCCTACGATTCGGCCGATTCGTATGTGAATATCGATATGCTTAAGAGTGTGCGTGTACTTGAAAAAACAGAATTTGTTAAACACTTGCGTTTCGAAAAACCGCTGGAGATATTAATGGATGGTCGTGAACGAAAAATTCTGATTTCTCAAAAACAGTAACATTAAACGTATGAAACATATATTCATTTCACTGGTTTTTTTAGCACTTGCCACGGCATGTGGCCAGGTGTATTTCAGCGAGCCCAATCCACAGCGGGGCGTGCGGGTAAAGTCATTTTCAGATGAGCTTAAAGGTGTTTATAGCGATAGTACTTTTCAGATTAAAATTGATGAAGATTCGATAAATGTGATGGGCGATCCCTATAAAATAACAAAGAAAAATGCTGCCGATGATGAAGTTACCATCCGGTATTATAAAAACAGCTATTTTGTGTCGTTTAAAGATTCGATGTACTATTCTGTGTTTATGGCACGTTTTTATGATGATAAGCTTGCTGTATACATGCTAAACCCAGATGAGCGTTCGGTTGAGGTTCTTTCCCGCTTTGTAAAGGTTGACACCATCGAGGCAGGGGAAGAGCATTATCTGATTTCTCCATCGAAACAAGAATTTGATGCTTTGGTCGATAACGAGGTTTTTGATGTGTTGGGTGTTTTTGAAAAGCAATAAAAACAAATATTGTTGTCCGGTTATAAGCTAGAGTTTGCTTCGCTCTGCTGGCAATGACGAGTGTTTAATGAATTTTCATTTGGGGAGGGGGTTGGT
>JAGYOI010000096.1 GCA_018399395.1 Prolixibacteraceae bacterium | reverse complement strand
GACCACGATGGTTCTGTCGATGATTTTGTAGCCCTGATAACTTTACTTACACTGTCTGATTATAAAATTTCAGGGATAACGGTTACTGGTGGAAATTGTATTTTGGATTCGGCTGTTGAAACTACGCTCGAAATATTGAGCCTTTTTTGCAGGTACGATGTTGAAGTGTGCAAAAGCAATGCCAAGCCCAAAGTTCCTTTTCCTCAGGAATGGCAGGAAAAAAACCACTTTATTACTCAGGTTGATATTCTGAAAAAACAAAAAATCAAACCATCGCAGCTTGTTGATGCAGAAGCACATGATTTTTTAGCAAAAAAAATATTAGCCGAGAAAGAAAATGTAACCATTGTAATGACGGGGCCATCAGTTAATGTTGCTACAATGCTTGAAAAATATCCTGAGGTTCACAATAAAATTGATCGGATTTTATGGATGGGGGGCGCATTTTTATCAGATGGGAATGTAATTTATCCCGATCATGATGGAAGTGCCGAATGGAATATATTCTGGGATCCGTCAGCTGCTTTGTCTGTACTAAAGGCTGATGTCACGAAATTAATGTTTCCCCTTGATGTTTCCTATATGTTGCCGGTTGATAACTATCTGATGTTCTTTATTGAAAAGAATACACAATACAAACTGAGTAGCTTGGTGTATCAATTATTTAAGGCTGATTATGAGGTAAAAGACAGATATTATATGTTTGATGTTTTACCTGTTGTATATCTGGGTGCGCCCGATTTATTTCACTTCGATTCGAAATCCGTTAACATTGAACAACGGGGAACATCGAAAGGGAATATTTACCGTACCACTAACGGTTATAAAGTGAAACAAGCGAAGATTGTCGATGAAGATAGTTTCTACGAATACTTCATAAAACAACTCACTCTTTTCTAATCCCAAATTGTCACTTACTTCCTAAAAAGGCACACTTTCAAAACAGATCCTTTCAGTTTTTAATGTGCTTGCTATTCTGACATTAATAATGAATAACTTAGCAATGTATATTAAATAAACTTGCTATGGAAAAATTATTAAGTCGGATTAAGTTGATTATACTAAATCCTAACGATGCCTGGAAAACTATTCAACAGGAAGAGGGTGTTGTTTCAGAAATATTGAAGCATTATGTGCTGCCTTTGGCTGCAATACCAGCGCTTGCGTCGTTAATTGGCTACTGGCTTGTTGGTGTTAATGTTCCTATATGGGGGCGTATGGCTTCATTTGAATGGGGGCTGAGCCAGGCCATAACATCATATGTGAGCCTGGTTGCCGGTGTTTTGATTGCCGGATGGGTAATCAGCTACCTTGCTCCAAAATTTAATGCAAATGTTTCGCCAGGTGATGCTGTTAAAATGGTAGCCTACTCATATACACCTGTTTTTATTGCCGGTGTTTTTTATCTTATACCATCCTTGGGAATTATTGCCAGTTTAGCAGGGATATATGGTTTGTACATTCTTTATCTGGGATTCGAACCCATAACCCGGGTGCCAAAAGATAAGCAGACTACTTATTTTGTAATTAGTTTACTGGTGCTAATTCTTGTATATTTCTTGTTGGGGCTAATTATTGCTGCTTTTTTAGGAGTCTTTGGGCTCTCAGGAACTAAACAATTTTAAAAACATAATCAAATGAAGAAACTGGTATACATTGTAATTATTTCATTTCTCGTTGCGATGTCATCGTGTTCTAATAACAGGAACACCAATGTTGAAACAATGCCACCTCTTGTAGTGGAGATTCCGGCTGAATTGCAAAATGAACCCGAGGTTGTTAAATTTATACGCGCTTCAGAAAAATCGATTAATGAATTTGCCAATAAAGTTGAAAAGTTATACATCGAAAATCCTGAATTGCTGAACAAAGAAGCCGAAGAAATGTCGATGGTAGAAAAGTTGAAAGTTATGAAAGTGGCTGGAGAAATGGCCATCGCTTTTGGTGAATTTTCGTTGCACTATGCTGAGATGAACACAAAAATTGAAAACTACGAAGAAGCGTTGGATGAAAAACAAATTGCAGCGATGACAACTGTCGGATATGCTTTTGAGAAGAGGATGAAATTATTGGAAGAGCGATTGGAAGAGATTAAATCGTTGCAATAACTTTGTACAAGTAATTATTATAAATTGTATTTAACCGGTCAATACTGGGTTGTAACCAGCACTGACCGGTTTTTTCTGTGCTGATAATTTAAATACAATGATAAAACTTGTCGTTTTTTGGAGCTGGAATTTATATATTGCGCGTTGAAAAAATTGTAAATATGAGTGAGGGTGTAGAACGTAAACCACGCTGGTTAAAGATAAATCTGCCCAAAGGGACAAATTTCAAGCAGATCAAGAGTATAATCAACGAACATCATTTGCACACAATATGTACAAGCGGAAAGTGTCCGAATATGGGCGAATGCTGGGCTGCTGGTACGGCAACATTGATGATTCTGGGGGATATATGTACGCGGAGCTGTAAGTTTTGTGCAACGCAAACAGGTAAGCCGCTGCCACCCGATGAAGAGGAACCGGCCAATGTGGCTGAATCAATACGATTGATGGGGCTTAAGCATGCAGTGCTAACATCGGTCGACCGTGACGACCTGCCTGATAAAGGTGCAGGGCACTGGGCAAAAACTATCGGTGAGATAAAAAAAGTAAACCCCGGCGTAACCATGGAAGTGCTAATTCCTGATTTTGATGGTGACCCGGTATTGATACAGAAAGTTATTGATGCAAATCCCGATATTATTTCGCACAATCTTGAAACAGTTCGGCGCTTAACACCGCAGGTTCGCAGCCGGGCAAAGTACGATGTAAGTTTAAAAGTAATTGAGGTTATTGCAAAATCGGGGGTCACGCCTAAAAGTGGAATAATGCTTGGACTGGGTGAAACGCGCGATGAGATTTTAGAAACAATGGATGACCTGTTGGTGGCAGGCTGTGAAGTGCTTACTATTGGACAATATTTACAGCCAACCAAATTGAACCTTCCGGTACAGGAATACGTTCATCCTGATGTTTTTGAAGAATATAGGAAAACAGGACTTGAAAAAGGGTTCCGGTTTGTTGAAAGTGCACCTTTGGTGCGTTCCTCGTATCATGCCGAAAAGCATATTGAAAAAAATGAAAAAGAATAATATAAAGTTTGAAGACTTAGGTGTTTCAGAATATCAAAAAACCTGGGACTATCAGGAGATGTTGATGCAAAAAGTTATTTCGCAGAAAATAGCGAAAAAGAACAATAGCGAACTTGAAACCGATAATTATCTGTTGTTTGTTGAACATCCGCATGTTTATACTTTAGGAAAAAGTGGCGACGAGCATAATCTGTTGTTGAATTACATACAGTTGCAGGCAGCTCATGCTTCATTTATCAAAACAAACAGGGGTGGTGATATAACTTATCACGGTCCCGGCCAAATTGTAGGTTATCCTATTTTCGACCTTGAAAATTTTGATATTGGTCTTCGTAAATATATCGAATTGATGGAGGATGCTATTATTCAAAGTATTGCTGAATTCGGGCTGAAAGGCGGTCGCGATGAAACGGCTACGGGGGTATGGCTTGATGTTGGAAAACCCTCGGCCCGTAAAATTTGTGCCATTGGTGTTAAAAGCTCGCGGTTTGTTACCATGCACGGCTTTGCACTGAACGTAAATACCGATTTATCCTATTTTCAACATATAAATCCTTGTGGCTTTACCGACAAAGGTGTCACTTCGTTGGAAAAAGAATTGGGTAAAAAACAAGATTTCGAAAAAGTAAAAGAAATAGTTCTGGAGAAATTGCTTGTTTTATTTAACGCAGAACTTGAGAAAAATTAATTGTGTAAATAATAATCAGATAACCGCATGATCGCATTGGTAATTTTATATATCGTAGGTTTTTTTCGTACCCTTCTTTTTGTTTTGGCAATTTACTTTTTGATGCGTTTTATTGTACGCTTGCTGCAACCGCATAATAAAAATCAATCATCCAAAAGATCACCGGAAACGAAAGAAGGCGAAACAACCATCCGTTTTAATAAAAAAGGTGAAAAGATTGTAGATAAAGACGAAGGGGAATATGTTGATTATGAAGAGGTAGACTAAAGTGTTTTTTTATTGTTGATTCAACTTAAAGTAAAAAGTACTGCCTTCTCCTTCTTTGCTTTCAACCCATATTTTACCACCCAATAGCTCAATAAGTTCCTTTACGATGCTGAGCCCCAGCCCGGTGCCATTCTGACTTTTTCTTTCGGCATTATGTGCGCGATAGAATCGGTCGAAAATTTTTTCAATATCTTTTTCAGGGATCCCAATGCCGGTATCTCGAACATAAAAGAGCGCATCGTTTTCGCAATTTTGACATCCAATTTCAATTTCTCCTTCATCGGTATATTTATAGGCGTTTGATATCAGATTAGTAAATACTTGTCTGATTTTTTCATAATCGGTGTTGAATTCAAGATCGATGCCTGCATCGTGGTTGATATTCAGCTTAATGTTATTGGGATAAATGGGGAGTTGAAACGACTGGTAGATGTCTTCAAATAAATCGATAGCTTTAAAATTCGAGTGATTCGGGGTAATCAATTTTGTTTGAAGCTTAGAGTATAGCACAATGTCGTCGATAATGTTGACCAATTGTTCAGAGTTTTGAACAATGATTTTTGCATACTGGGCCATCAATTCTTTTGATTCTTCGCTTGGCAACAAGCTGGCAAAACCCATAATTGAATTCATCGGGGTACGTATTTCGTGGCTCATGTTTGCCAGAAATGCAGATTTTAGCTGGTCGCTTTCTTCTGCTCTTTTCTTTGCGGCAAGCAGGTCAACCTCAATATCTTTCCGCCGTGCTATTTCATTTTTGAGATTATTGGTTATTGCCACCATTTCATTATACGATTTTTGCAAACGGTAATTAGCCGTTTTTATACGGTATCGAAGAAATATCACCATGATGATAAGAAATACCAGCCCTGAAATTGTAATGATAATAGGCAATTTAAACCGTGTAATAAAACTTTTCTTTTCATAAACTTCAAACCATTTTTCATAAATCTCATCATATTCTCCGCTGGCCTTGAGCTGATAAAGTCCCATGTTGAGCAACCACAAAAGTTCATCATTATTTTTACTCACTGCCATGGCATATTTCTTGGGTTCAATTTTTGAATTCTGAATGACTACATTTTTTATGTTATGCTTATTTATCAGGTGGGCACCCTGAAAATTTCCCAAAAGGGCCGCATCGTGCCTGCCCGATGATAAAAGGCTTAGTGCACGGTGTTGATTTTCCACTGTAATAATCTTATCGGTAAGTCCTGTGCTAATTAAAAAGTCATGCATCAGGTCTTTTTCCTGAACAATGATTTCTTTATTTCTAAGTTGTTCAAGATTATTTATGTTTTTGTCTTCATGTGTAAAAATACCATGGGTCATTACACTATGAGGAATGCCAAATTTTATTTTTTCAGAACGATCTTCAGAT
The DNA here is from genome assembly GCA_018399395.1 of Prolixibacteraceae bacterium. Lineage (GTDB taxonomy): Bacteria > Bacteroidota > Bacteroidia > Bacteroidales > Prolixibacteraceae > Roseimarinus. Next base: position 310 of record JAGYOI010000096.1, on the reverse strand, counting down.
ACCATCAGTCCAAGTAAAGCGTCTATTTCGCCGTTTTCCAGTTCTTCTCGTACCTGATGCCAGGGTGCAAGTTCCAGCTTATATTTTATTCCAAGTTCTTCAGCCAGCCGTTTAAACAGTTCAACATTAAAGCCGTCGGGTTGTCCGTTTTCATTTATAAATTCAAACGGAGGATAATAATAATCACCTTTTATAATGATGGTCTTATTGAATTGAAAAGTGCTGTCGGGTTGTGCATTTACCAACGAGAGCGTTGATGCTAACGACACTGATAAAAACAATATTGAAAGAAATTGCAGTTTTGTATACA
>JAGYOI010000095.1 GCA_018399395.1 Prolixibacteraceae bacterium | reverse complement strand
AATGCAATGCGCCAAGGGCATGCTCAAAACGGGTATGATTGGCCCCCGGGTATACGAGTGCCGACAATCCAAGTTGTTTTATTCGCCTGAGTCGCTGAATGTAACGATGCTCTATCAGATCAAATATAATATCAGAATGCAGACTGATAAAGCCGAATACCGGATCATTTAATATTTTTCGTTTATTGGTTTGCAAATTAGAATATTATCCTTTCTAATCGTTCTTCGTTTTTATTCATTTTATTTTGCACAAAAATAGATAAGTTTTACAATTTTATAATGATAATTATACAATAAATGCCAATAAATGAACCCAGTATTATCAAATTATACAAACGGTGTGATATTTAACTGCCTGATTTTGTTGTAATCATTATTATTTGTATTTTTGGGGCGATTCTGTAAGTAACATTATAGGGGACTGTTGGTCCCCTATTTTATTAGCCTTGCAACATGATAAAAAAGGAACAGATTGAGAAATATGCTTTGGATGCATTATCAGATGAATACTTCATCGTGAGCATCCAAATAAAGAAAGGAAACATCATTGATGTAATCATTGATGGTGACAATGGCGTCAGCATTCAAAAATGCATCGATGTCAGCCGTTCTGTTGAAGGAAAACTCGATCGCGACATTGAAGATTTTGAACTTAATGTTTCATCTGCCGGCCTGGGAAAACCGTTTACGGTACACCGGCAATATAAAAAGAACATTGGTAAAGAGGTTGAAGTGAACCCTGCCAATGACAAACAAGTTTCCGGCGTTATTAAAAGTGTAGATGACGACGGCTTTGATCTTGAGGTTAAAACAATTGAAAAAGAAAAGAAGAAAAAAATTGAAGTGTTAAAAACCCTTCGATTTAACTTTGACGAAAACCCCAAGGTAAAGAATATAATTTCGTTTAAATAAAAAATAAAATAAAAATGGATAACCTTAGCCTTATTGATACGTTTTCCGAGTTTAAGGAACTGAAGAATATAGATCGGGCAACCATGATGAGCGTTCTCGAAGACGTTTTTCGCAGCATGCTGCAAAAAAAATACGAGAGTGATGAAAATTTTGACATCATTATCAATATTGATAAAGGTGACTTCGAGATATGGCACTATCGCGAAGTAGTTGCCGATGAGGATTTTACCGACCCCAACAAAGAAGTTCCATTGTCGGAGGCCAAAAAGATTGATGAGGATTACGAAGTTGGTGAAGAGGTAAGCGATGAGGTTAAGCTTCTCGACTTTGGGCGCCGTGCAATATTAAACCTTCGCCAGAACCTTGCCAGCCGTATACTCGAACTTGAAAAAGACAGTATTTATAATAAATACAAAGATAAAATTGGCGACATCGTAACCGGTGAAGTTTATCAGATTTGGAAAAAAGAGATGCTTGTTCTCGACGATGAAGGCAACGAACTTATATTGCCTAAAACAGAACAAATCCCGTCTGACTTTTTCCGCAAGGGCGACAATGTGAGAGCTGTTGTTTATAAGGTAGAACTAAAAAACAACAACCCGCTGATAATTTTGTCGCGTACACAACCGGCATTTCTCGAACGACTGTTCGAACTTGAAGTGCCCGAAATTTTTGATGGGCTTATTACCATTAAAAAAATTGTGCGCCAGCCCGGACAACGTGCAAAAGTTGCTGTTGAATCGTACGATGAACGGATCGACCCGGTTGGAGCCTGTGTAGGAATGAAAGGGTCACGTATTCACGGTATCGTCCGTGAATTGCGTAACGAAAACATTGACGTTATTAATTACACAACAAACCTCAACCTTTACATTCAGCGTGCGTTAAACCCGGCAAAAATATCAAGCATAAAAATAAAAGAAGACGACAAAAGGGCGGAAGTTTATTTAAAACCCGATGAGGTTTCGCTGGCCATTGGCAAAGGCGGCCTCAACATCAAACTGGCCGGGCAGCTCACCGGATACGAAATTGACGTATTCCGTGAAACAGAGGTAGACGACGAGGATGTTAATCTCGACGAGTTTTCCGATGAAATTGAAGGTTGGATTATCGACACATTGAAAGGAATTGGTTGCGATACCGCTAAAAATGTGTTAAGCTTAACACGCGAAGACCTTATAAAACGGTCTGATCTTGAAGAAGAAACTGTCGATAATGTAATTAGTGTTTTAAAATCTGAATTTGAGTAAAATACACAGATTTTAATTTTTTATAGAATAATAATTCGAAAGGTTAAATATGACATCAGGTAAAGGAACAAAACGACTAGGTAAAGTTGCAAGGGAATTCAACGTAGGCATTTCTACGATGGTTGAATTCCTAAACAAGAAGGGGCATCAAGTCGAACCGAATCCAAATGCAAAAATCGATGATGAAAAATATGCTTTGCTCCAGAAAGAGTACAGCAGCGACATCGACCTGAAAAAGGAATCGGAAAAATTAAATATCAGAACTCACCGTCACCAGAAAAACGAATCGGTTACGCTCGATGATTTATCTGAAGGTGAAAAACAAGATGATGATGATGATATTTCGGACGAAGATAAAGATGATGACAATATGGTGATCATCAAAGATCTGAGCGCCAAAAAATCAAATGCTGCACCCAAAGAACCTTCTTCTAAAAAAGTTGAAGAGATTAAAACGGAAACACCCAAACAAAGCGTAAAAATATTAGGCAAAATTGATATCGACGACAAAAAAGCTCCTTCTAAAAAGTCGACCGATAAAAAAGAGCCTAAAAATGAACCCAAAAAAGAAGCTCCTTCACCTGAAAAGAATGATCATAAACCTGAAAAACCTGAAGTAAAAGAGGAAAAAACAACACCTAAGGCTGAAAAGCCAACTTCGAAACCTGAAAAAGAAAAGCAACCGATTAAAGAAGAAAAATCAACAAGTAAAAGCGAAGTAGCTCCTAAGAAAGAAGATAAAAAGCCTGAGCCCCCTAAAAAGGACGACAAGAAAGCTGATACACCAAAACCAAAAAAGCAAACTGAAGAAAGCGGTCAAAAAGAGAAAAGCCAACAGAATAATCAGAATGAAATTAAAACAAGCGTGCCAAAATCGGAACGTGAAGTCAAAGTTATCGGCAAAATTGACCTGAGTAATATTAACCAACTGACAAGGCCTCCCAAAAAAACCAAAAAACAACGCGAAGAGGAAAGAAAAGCCCGTCAGAATCAAAATAATAAACCGTCGGATCAAAATCAAAAAGGTGATAAAAAAGAGACTGCCGGCGATAATAAAACTTCGGAACAGAAACGCCGTAAGCGCAAAAGAATTAAAAAAGAACGCGTTGACGTTTCAAAAGGTGGAGAACAAAATAAAAGCGCAAATGCTCCAAAGGGAAAAAGCAATAATAGAAGCAACAATGCGAATAAACGTAAACGCCCTGTCCACAAAGAAGTTTCAGAACAGGATGTTCAAAAACAAGTTAAAGACACACTTGCAAGATTAACAAATAAATCAAAATCGAAAGGTGCTAAATACCGTCGTGACAAACGTGCTGCCGCGAGTGAAAAAATTGCATCGGAACAGGAAAAAGCCGAACAACAACAAAAAACATTGCAGGTTACCGAATTTGTTTCGGTAAACGAACTGGCAAACATGATGGATGTTGATGTTACCAAAGTAATTGCAACCTGTATGACACTCGGCATGTTTGTTTCGATTAATCAGCGGCTCGATGCTGAAACCCTTTCGTTGGTAGCTGAAGAATTTGGTTTCAAGGTTGAATTTATCAGTGCTGAAGTAATGGATGCGATAGACGAAGAAGAGGATTCAGAGGATGATCTCCAGGCGCGTCCTCCAATTGTTACCGTTATGGGACACGTTGACCACGGTAAAACATCGTTGCTCGACCACATCCGTAAAACAAATGTTATAGCCGGTGAGGCCGGTGGTATTACCCAGCACATTGGTGCATACAATGTTGAAATGCCCGACGGACGTCAGATCACATTCCTCGATACCCCGGGACACGAAGCGTTTACCGCCATGCGTGCCCGTGGTGCACAGGTTACTGATATTGCCATTATTATAGTGGCTGCCGACGACAGCGTGATGCCTCAAACCGTTGAGGCAATCAACCACGCAACAGCAGCCGGTGTGCCTATTGTTTTCGCGATCAACAAAATTGACAAACCAGGTGCCAACCCCGATACAATTAAAGAGAAACTGGCCAATATGAATTATATGGTCGAAGAATGGGGTGGAAAATATCAATCGCACGATATCTCGGCTAAAAACGGCATCGGCATTGAAGAGCTCATGGAAAAAGTATTGCTTGAAGCTGAGCTTCTTGAGCTTAATGCCAATCCAAATAAAAGGGCGACAGGTTCTATTATTGAATCAACACTCGACCGCGGACGTGGATACGTGGCTACCATACTGGTTGAAAACGGAACATTAAACGAAGGGGACATTCTTCTTGCCGGACAATATATGGGTCACGTGAAAGCTATGTTTAACGAGCGGAACCAGCGCATTAAACATGTCGGCCCGGCCGAACCGGCCCTGATTTTGGGACTGAACGGCGCGCCACAAGCCGGCGATAAGTTTAACGTGATGGACACTGAACGTGAAGCAAGGCAAATAGCCAATAAACGTGAGCAGTTGCAACGCGAACAGGGTATGCGTACACAAAAGCATATTACCCTCGACGAAATCGGTCGACGTATTGCAATTGGAAACTTCCAGGAATTGAACGTGATTATCAAAGGTGACGTGGATGGTTCTATTGAAGCCCTGGCCGACTCGCTGATTAAACTTTCAACCGAAGAGATTCAGGTGAACGTGAAACACAAAGCCGTAGGCCAGATCTCAGAATCTGACGTTATGCTGGCTTCAGCTTCCGATGCTATCATTATTGGTTTCCAGGTGCGCCCGTCACTCGCTGCACGTAAACTGGCCGAACAAGAGCAGATCGACATCAGGCTTTACTCAATTATTTACGATGCCATAGAGGAACTTCGAGCAGCCATGGAAGGCATGTTGTCGCCCGAAATTAAAGAAGAAATTACTGGTACAGCCGAGGTACAGGAAGTTTATAAAATTACCAAGGTAGGTACCATTGCCGGATGTATTGTACGCGACGGTAAAATAATCCGCAACAACAAAGCAAGGGTTATTCGCGACGGCATTGTGATTTATACCGGCGACCTGGGCTCACTGAAACGTTTTAAAGAAGATGCCAAGGAAGTAAGGAGTGGTTACGAATGTGGTATAAACGTGGCCAACTTTAACGACATAAAAGTAGGCGACACCATCGAATCGTTCACCACTGTTGAAGTTGCCAAAAAGTTATAAGCAAAATCACAAGATATTAAAATATCAAAAGGCTGCCTGTGAAGGTAGCCTTTTTTGATATTGGATATTTGGGTTAATCTTCAATGGCTATGGGCATGTTTTAATATTGTAACCTATGGTTCAACCATAATGATACTTTAAATCACACATAATTATTTGTTATTTATTCCTAATTTCTTATTTTTATTGTGCAAACCTTATAACTATGCACAAACCAACATTATCTGCCATAATTATCGACGACGAGCTGCCTGCCATTGAACAACTTAAAGCTTTACTTGAAGAAACCGGAAGAATTGAAATAACCGGCAGCTTAACTTCACCTGAAAAAGCACTCTGCCAAATAGTGAACAAGAAACCCGACATTCTTTTTCTGGATATACAAATGCCCGTGCTTAGCGGTATTGACTTGCTAAAAGCACTTTCGGGATTTGAAAAAATACCTTATGTTGTGGTGGTTACGGCTTATGAAGACTACATGCTTGAAGCTTTCAGGAATAGCGCTTTCGACTTTTTACTGAAACCTGTTGGCCGCGACGAAATAGATTCTTGTATCGATCGTGTT
>JAGYOI010000094.1 GCA_018399395.1 Prolixibacteraceae bacterium | reverse complement strand
GTTTTGCTTTTATAATCCCCAAACGTGTTTCAAACTCAACACCATACACATTGGCCTGTTCGCCGGTATTGGCATAAAAGAAATTACCCGATGATCCCCGTGTTTGTGCCAGGTTTATTGGGTCGTTTATCAGTTTGTAAAAACCGGTAACCGATATCAATTCTTTATTGGTCGGGAACATTTCCCATTTCAGGTCAACGTTATAATCAACCGATTTTTGTAAATCGGGATTACCTTTGGTTACCTGGCCGGTAGGACTAACATATTCAAAAGGTGCCAATTCCTTAAATTCAGGCAGTGTTATGGTTTTACTGGCGGCAAAACGCAATGCATTATTCGCGTTCAAATTATATTTTAGGTTCAAAGCCGGCAAAAAGTTATGGTATGGTGGTTTGTTCAGGCTTCCGGTACGGCCGAGGTAATTGGTTACATCCCATTCAACATCCAGCATGTCAAATTCGTATCGCAAACCAATGTTCCCCGAAAACTTATCCGCTTTAAACCCGGCATTGGCATAACCTGCAGCTACCCCCAAAATTGCGTTGTATGTATCTTCCCTTGCCTGATCCTGATAATCAAGCAAGCCCGTGTTGTAAAGGTCCTGGTTGATCAGGACAGCATCAAGGTTGTCAATTGACGTAGCTGTCTCGCGCGTTGTTACGGCGCGTTTTAACGAGCTAAAATCCCTGGTTTTGAACCTGAAATTTACACCATAATCTACTTTAAGCTTTTTCTTTTCTTCATCCACAAACCGAATTTGGTTGTTCACATATCCATTTCCTTCAAAGTCGTTAATTTTTTGATACGATTTAGACTGCTCAAAGTAAGTCCGGCGCACAAAGAAAACTTTATCTTCTTCAAGCATAATCACCTTATTCCGAATACGGTTGGGCTCATTGGCGCTCACAAAATTTGCCCCGACAGCCCATTTCAGGGTATTTCGCCCGTTTAACTCATGACGCCCCAAAAGTTGATTCACCAGAATCATTGTTTGTTTTATATTCTGGTCGCGCATGAAAGTCGCAGTGTCCTGTGGAATCTGGTCGTAATAATATCCTTCACCGTTTCGACCCTGTTCATAAAGCTCATCGGTTGTTTTGTTCACAAACAAGGTATTCAGGTTGATGCTGTTATCATTATTTATCTTGTAGTTCACATTTAACAGTCCGGTTGTGTTTATTGATGTTTTGTAGTTTTCTGCATCGGTAAACGAACGATCGAGCACGTACCCTCGATACTTTTTAAAAACCCCTTTATTATGATCGAATGAATTGTCGTGCGACAGGGTGGCAAATACTGTAAGTTCATCGTTATTGGGCAGGTTAAACTGCTTTCCACCAAGTATTGAAAACCCCCTATTGAGCGGGAAATTATAATCAAGGGTGTTCCAGCTTTCATTTTTTACCGCACTTTCTAATGACTCAGACCCACTAAAAAACCCCAGTGTGCTATTACTCATGTTTTGAGTTGTGCGGAAATTGCCAAAAACATCATTTTGAAACATATTAGTACCCGTTCCGGCAGAAAGTTCAACTTCGGTTTTATCTGAAAATGATTTTGAGGCAATATCAACCTGCCCCGATGATTGGTCGGCATATCCATCAACCGAATAGGTTTTATTTATACCCACGTTCTTTATTACATCGGTTGAAAACAAATTCAGGTCAATATTTTTCTTTTCAACATTGTCTGACGGAATTGGCAGCCCGTTCATGGTAGTTGAAAGGTAGCGGTCGCCCAGTCCGCGTATGTAAATATCGCCCGAACCTTCGTTTTTGGTTACGCCCGAAATTTTTGAAGTTGCCGAAGCGGCATCAGAAACACCCAGGCTAGACAGGCGCTGTGCCCCGATACTTTCTTTTATACCTTCGGCCTCTTTTTGTTCGATGAGCAACATGGTTTCATTTTCGCGGTTAGCCCGGGCAAAAACTTTTACTTCGTCAACATGAACAACGGCTTCGCCCATTTTAAAATCAATATTCTTTTCATCACCTGCAGCTAACACGATCTCCTTTTTCTGTGGTTCATACGATATAAAAGAACATTTTAACATATAATTTCCGGGTGTAATGTTTTTCATTTCAAAACGCCCGTCAAAATCAGTCATTGCACCAGTGGTAGTTCCGTCAAGAAAAACTGATGCCCCAACAATTGTCTCCCCTGTTTCCAAATCGCTTACCGTTCCTCGCAAAACGGCCTTTTGTGCATTTACATTAAGGACTAAAACAAAGACCAGGATAAAACCCAATACTACTTTTCTCATTACAATTTATTTTTACATTTTTTGAATTGACTCAACTGGTGCAATGATATCTTAAGTAGTTAAGGTGAATGATAACCGGGCGTTAATAAAAGAATAGATAACGGGGTGCATATATTAACATCGCGTTAAATGAAAATTGCGCGAATGTTTTGATGTTTACACTAATTTAGGAATAAGGCAGTTTTGTTAATTTCAGCTTAATTTGAAGCAATGTCAAACTACTGCTTTCTGTTGATATTATTTGTTTTTCAATTTAATATGCTTATCATAAGAAAACAAAATGCGCTTACCGGATGTCTCATTTTTGAAGCATTAAGTATTGAAGCCTGCCCTATTTAACCGTAATTTCACATTGCTTAACGTTATAAAAAGATTGAGTTAACACACGTAACACTAATTTAATTTTACAAAGCGGCCATACCCCTATTTTTGTGCCGGGAAAATATTGAATCTTAGTATCTAATTTTGTATCGAAAGAAAATATATCTGGTAATTTTTCATTTCGTGCAAGTCAACATTTTAGTAAAATGAGACAGACATTGCTGTGTTTTGTTCTTTTGGCATTGGTATTTAGCACAAAAGCGCAAACAACTAACGAATTTCAAGCCTCGGGTAAGCCTGTTGCCCGCATCTACAGTAACTTTCACGCCGGGTTGACCGATGAAGACAAAAGGGCTGTTTTTGAAATTGATCGTGCCTATTTGGGTTATTCATACAACATGTCGCCGGAGTTTTCGGCTTCCATATTGCTCGATATCGGTAGCCCTGAAGATGAATCGGTTTACGCCGCTGTAAAGCGTTATGCCTATTTCAAAAATGCTTTCATCAGGTATGCCGAAAACAAGCTCGATGTGCGTTTTGGTATCGTGGGCATGAACCACTTTAAAGTTCAGGAAAGTTTTTGGGGCTACCGGTACATCGAAAAATCGTTTGCCGACCGCTACAAATTTGGTAAAAGTGCCGATTTGGGCATAATTGCCAAATACGAACTGTCAAACCGTGTAAATATCGATGCTGCCATTGTTAACGGCGAAGGCTACAGCCAGTTGCTTAAAGTCAACTTTTTTGAGTACACAACCGGATTTACCCTAAAAGCACCTGACAAACTTACATGGAGGTTCTTTGTGAATTACGGCCCTTCGGCAGAAAAGACCAAAATGGTGTATGCTGCATTTTTGGGCTACGAACCAACCAAAAACCTCAGTATCGCTGCCGAATACAACTTGCTCAACAATCATAATTACCTCGAAAACCGCAACCAATCGGGTTATTCGTTTTATTCAACCTATGCGTTTAAAAATAACTGGAAAATTTTTGGCCGTTACGACATACTTGAATCAAATATTCTTGATAACACCACTACGCCATGGAACCTGGCCAAAGACGGCACATCACTTATTGCCGGTGTTGAGAAGAAGCTCCACGAAAACCTGAAAATATCGCTGAACTACCGCGACTGGTTTCCAGCAGCAGCCAATATCGACAACGAGGCCTATCTTTATTTTAATGTAGAATTCAAATTGTAGAACACTATGGCTAAATTTCAACATATCGCATTGATTGTACTTTCATTGTTATTTGTTTTTTCGGGATGCCGCAAAAGTGAATTTGTTTTGGAAGAAAACGAAAAGGTGATTAACGACAACGGGCTGGGAACCGGAACCACGACATGGACAAAAGATAAAGAATACATAATTGAAGGCAAGGTTTACGTAAACGACGGACAGGTACTCACCATTGAAGCAGGAACGGTTATCAGGGCACGGCAGGGTCTGGGCACATCCGCATCGGCATTAATTGTGGCCCGGGGCGGAAAAATTATTGCCGAAGGAACGGCCGTGGAGCCCATTATCTTCACTGCCGAAAGTGACGACCTTGAAGGCTCGGTTGGCATCAACGACCGTGGTTTGTGGGGTGGTCTTATTATTCTTGGAAACGCATCGATAAACACGCCTACCGGTGAAGCGCACATCGAAGGCATTCAGCCATCGGAGCCCCGTGGCATTTATGGTGGTAATAACGATGAAGACAACTCGGGCGTATTGCGATATGTATCGATACGCCATGGTGGTACTGATTTGGGCCAGGGCAACGAAATTAACGGGCTTACCCTTGGGGGTGTTGGATCGGGTACTACAATCAATAATATAGAAGTAATTGCCAATGCCGACGACGGAATTGAAGTTTTTGGCGGAACCGTAAACCTAAAGAACATAGTCGTTGCCAATTGCGGCGACGATGCTATGGATATCGACCTTGGCTACCGTGGCAAGGGGCAGTTTTGGTGCCTGATTCAAAACAGCAACTATGGCGACAAACTGATAGAGATAGACGGTGGCGAAGAAATCAAAACAGCCCGGCCATACACAGCCCCTTCAATTTATAATGTTACGGGTGTGGGACGTGGGAGCGTATATTCAAATAAAATCATTTCGTTTAACGATAATGCCGGCAGTGTTATCGCCAATTCTGTTTTTATTAACCAAAAAGAAGGTGTTGAAATAGAATACAGCTCGGTACGGAATAACAGCTTCACCCAATGGAAGGATGGCAACCTTCAAGTTAAAAACAACATCTTTTACAATGTAAACGGCAACCAGGTCGAAAACTTTTTCTCAATTTACCCTTTAAACAACGAAGACGTTACCGATGAGCAGTTGCTGATGGACAGTTATTTTGAAGAAGCCGGAAACCGTTTTGTAAACCCCGGATTTGAACAAGACGAAACAAGCATCACGTTGATTTCAGATAACCCTGAACTGTTCACCAATTTTGCACCACTGCCTGAACATGATTTTTTTGAGACTGCAAACTACATTGGAGCTTTTGACGATTACAACTGGGTTGGCGAGTGGACACTAACAGCACAAAGCGGAATATTATATTAAAAATTCATACAACAAAGAAAAGTATATGAAAAAGAAGTATTTGTTTTGCATTTATTTAAAAAGTACGTATTTTTGTACTTAAATTAGTAAAAATTTTTGACGAATGAAAGCAATTAATTATTCGGAATTAAGGCAAAACCTGAAGTTAAACCTTGATACGGTCACTGATAATAATGAAATGCTGATTGTTCAACGTCCCAAAGGAAGAAGTCTGGTTGTTTTATCGCTCGATGAATACAATGCAATGAAAGAAACCAACCATTTAATGAGCACAAAGAACAACAGGCAAAGACTTGAACAGGCAGTTAACAACATCAATTCAAAACAAAACCTGATTAAAGGTGAGCCAATTGACTGACTATGGATTTATTTTGGGATGCTACAGCCTGGGAAGACTATCTTTATTGGCAAAAGACAGATAAGAAAGTACTCCGTAAAATCAACGCCTTAATAAAAGAATGCCAACGCACACCATTTTCCGGAACCGGAAAACCAGAACCGCTAAAGCAGAATCTCACAAGTTTTTGGAGTAGAAGAATTACCGGGGAGCACCGGCTTGTTTATAAGGCAGACGATAATTCAATTTACATTGCACAATGCCGGTTTCATTGAGACTGTTTTTTGTTATTTGTTATATTGGTTCTTAGTCGATTGTCCTTCAACGTCATTGCGGGCTTGACCCGCAATCCCATAATGCTCCTTCACCGCAAATACCAACTCTTCATCCACGCCTATC
>JAGYOI010000093.1 GCA_018399395.1 Prolixibacteraceae bacterium | reverse complement strand
TTATATCCATATAAAACAAATAATAACATTATTTTATCACTTATAAAGATACAAATATTTATTTAAATATCATTATTTGTCAAAATAATGACCAAGCATAGAAATTACATGAATTTTATTGTTACAAACTTCGTAGATAAGTCTGTTCTTTTTGTCAATTTCACGTGACCACAAACCACTCAACTCATATTTTAATGGTTCAGGTTTTCCCAGACCAGTAGTAGGATGCAATTGAATGTCATCAATTAAACGTGAAATTCTTCTTTGAACACTCAGATTACCACTTTTTTTCCAATGCTTAATATCTCTAAGTGCTTTTTCCTTGTAAATCACTTCCATAAATCCTCAGTCTTAATGACTTTTCCTTCACTATTTCTGGATTTTTGGATTTTCTCTACAAACTCCTGATTATACGGACTCACAGGTTCGTTCACATCATTCTCTGACAAAATTGTCACGACCTCATTCATGGATTTTATAAGACTAATCAAACTTTTGCCTTTCGGTGTTTTATCATCTATTGAAAGCGTATAAGTTGCCATAGCATAATTTTTTAACAAAATTAATAAAAATAAATACACGCTACAATATTGACTGGCACACAAAACACTTAACGCAAAAGCGCCACCGGAAACCCGGCAGCGCTTAACCCAAAAGTTGATAACTTTGGTTTATTGCAACAGTGAACGAACTTTTTCGGAGATGGTTTTACCGTCGGCCTTACCGGCCAGTTCTTTGGTGGCAACGCCCATCACTTTGCCCATATCTTTCATACTTGAAGCACCTGTTTTTTCGATTATGGCTTTCACGGCCTCTTCAATCTCTTCTTCCGACATCATTTCAGGTAAAAACTCTTCGAACACAGCTACCTGGTCGAGCTCAGCCTGTGCAAGATCATCACGTCCCTGCTGCTTATAAATATCGGCCGAATCGCTGCCTTGTTTCGCCAGTTTGGTAATAATTTTTATGGCATCGGTGTCGCTTATTTCACTGGATGCACCTGCTGCCGATTTAGCCTCAAGCATTACATTTTTAATACTGCGCAAGGCTTCAAGCCTTACTTTGTCCTTGGCTTTCATAGCCTCCTTTATGCCATTGTTTACATCGTCAAAAATTTTCATGATCATAGATTTAATCAACATTATCGTGTAAATAACTATTATTTTCACTTAAGAATATTTCGTCATTCTCATCGTTTTCAAGTCTGAAACGTGAAACTTCACGTTCTTTCTTTTGTTTCGATTTCATCTTAATCTGCCGGCGTTTATAGGCAGGAATATTTTCAAGGTTTTCAATCTCTTCTTCTTCTGTACCGGCAAAATCAACATTAAATTCCACTTTACGTGCCGGCTGGTCTTCTGCTCCTTCATCACGAGCCTTACCTGCCCCGTTGTACAAGCTGTCAAATTCATTGGACGGCTTTGGTTTGTCAAACTGAAATGTTTCCTGAACGGGTTTCTCCTTTTTCAGGTTTTCACGCGACTGGGCTTCTTTTTTATCATCGAGGGTATGATAGGTTTTTTCAACCTTTTTATTGGCCAGTACTTCGGGGATTGAAGATGTGCTAAACCCTGTAGCAACTACTGTAACACACACTTCGCCTTCAAACGACTCGTCAATACCATTACCCCAAATCAGGTCGGCATCGTAACCGGCGCGCGCCTGAATGTAATCAGTAATCTGCCCAATTTCATCCATGGTAATTTCTTCCTTCCCCGAGGTTACATTAAGCAGAATATTTTGTGCCCCTTCGATATTATTATTGTTCAGCAATGGAGAATTCAATGCCTCCTCAACGGCTGCCAGGGCACGATTTTCACCTTTGCCAACAGCCGAGCCCATAAGTGAGACACCACTCTGGCGCATTACGGTTTCCACATCGGCAAAGTCAACATTAATATAACCATGTACAGTAATAATTTCGGCTATACCTTTAGCAGCAGTCGCCAGCACATCGTCGGCCCGTGAAAAAGCTTCCGAAAGCTTAAAGTCGCCATACATTTCGCGGATGCGTTCATTATTTATCACCAACAACGAATCGACATGCTTTTCCATTTCCTGTATTCCTTCAATGGCTTGCTGTATGCGTCGCTTGCCCTCGTTCCGGAAAGGGATGGTAACAATACCCACCGTAAGCAAACCAAGTTCGTTGCAAGCCCCGGCAATAACCGGACCGGCACCGGTACCGGTTCCACCGCCCATCCCGGCAGTGATGAACACCATTTTTGTCCGCTCGCCAATGGCCGCTTTTACATCTTCGATATTTTCCTGTGCAGCACAACGTCCTATTTCGGGCTTGTTTCCTGCACCGCGGCCTTCGGTAAGCGACGAACCAAGCTGGACTTTTGTTTGCACCGTACTATTAGCCAATGCCTGTGAGTCGGTATTACAAATCATAAAATCGACATCGGTAATTCCCCGGCGGCTCATATGGTTTACGGCATTACCGCCACCACCTCCAACACCAATCACTTTTATGATACCACCTTCGTTTACCGGCAGTTGAAAATTGGTTAAAATATCGTTGTTTTCCATGTTCGTTTTCTTTTTAATCGTTGTGTTGTCATTTGTTTAAGCTAATCACTTTGAGGTCATAAAATCAAGCGTCAAAATCGGCACTTTTCTCTTCAAAAAAGAGTTCAAATTGTCGTTTTAACCACCCTTCTTTTTTTGAATTTTTGCGGGATTTTTTTCTAACCGGATTATTCATCTCATCATTCTTTTTACCGGTTGTTTTGGTTTCATCACAATGCCCAGCAGGCTCATCTCCTGTCTCTTCATTAATAAAAATATTGTCTTCAGGCATTTCGAGCTCAACTTTTTGCTCCGGCTCTTTTTCCTGTTCCTGCAATATTTCAGAGGGATTGGTTTTAAAGCCTGTAGCCACAATGGTCACACTAATTTTTGAGCCCAGGGTATCGTCAAAACCGTTTCCCCAGATAATGTTAGCGTCATCGCCGGCTTTCTCCTGCAAATATTCAATAACATTACCAATTTCACCAATGGTTATCTCATCGGTCCCTGAAGTGATATTGAGCAATATCTCATCGGTCCCGTAAATGTCGTTACTGTCGAGCAATGGCGATTCAAGTGCCTCTTCCACAGCCTTGTATGCACGGCCTTCACCTTCGGCAAATCCGGTGCCCATAATGAAGACACGGCTACCGGTAAGCACTGTGCTCACATCGGCAAAGTCGATGTTAATGCTCCCGTGCAGGGTGATAATTTCGGCAATACCTTTAACAGCGGTAGCCAGTATTTCGTCAGCTTTCGAAAAAGCCTGTGAGGCTGGCAGGTTGCCATAAATCTCCCTTATTTTATCGTTATTGATAACCAAAAGGCTGTCAACATGCTCTTTTATCTGGTTTACCCCCTCGATGGCCTGATTGTACCGCTTTCGACCTTCAGATTTTGCTGGTACTGTAACTACAGCAATTGTCAGAATTTCCAATTCTTTACAAACTTCGGCAATAACCGGGGCTGCACCGGTACCCGTACCACCACCCATGCAGGCGGTAATAAAAACCATATCGGTGGTACCTTCAAGCAAAGCACGAATTTCATCGATACTTTCTTCGGCTGCCTGGCGGCCAAGTTCTGGCATATTACCGGCCCCACGCCCTTCAGTAAGGGTGTTGCCGAGCCTGACACACATTTCAACCGGACTATTATCAAGCGCTTGTGAATCGGTATTGCACAACATAAACCCTACATCGGTTATCCCGCGATGACACATGTAGTTGACGGCATTGCCGCCACCACCGCCCACGCCAATAACCTTGATGTGTGCCGCTGTTCCGGGTTCGTTATTAAAATTGAGTAATTCTTTTGACATAATGGTCGGTTTTATAATTCTGAATCCTCTTCTTCGTTAAAAAACAAAGACAAACGTTGCATAATCGACTCAGATTGTGCCTTAAACAGTTTCCGTTTAGGCTTTTTCACAATCACTTCGTCGTTGTTTGCATTGGTATCGAATACTGCTTTTTTCAGCAACCCAAATGCAGTTGCATACTGAGGGGTCATCACAGGCTTATCTTTTTCATCGACAATACCATTTGCAGGGATACCAATACGGGCATCCATACCACTTTTGTACTTAACCAGGTTGGTAAGCCTGTCGAGCTTTGCCCCTCCGCCAGTAATAACAATACCGGCACCAAGGGTATCGATGAAGCCACTTTTTTCAATCTGAAAACATACACTCTCAACAATTTCCTCCATCCGTGCCTGAACAATATATGCCAGGCTTTTGAATGATATTTCTTTAGGCTCCCAGCCATTAATACCGGGAATTGTAACCACCATATTTTCAGAAGCCTGCTCGCCCATTGCAACTCCATACTGCACTTTGAGCGATTCAGCCTGACGTAACACAATCGAGCATCCTTCTTTAATATCGTGTGTAACCACATTTCCCCCAAAAGGAATCATTCCGAGGTGGCGCAAAACACTGTCGTAATAAAGCGAAACAGATGTTGTTCCGCCACCAAAATCAACCAGGACTACCCCGGCCTCCTTTTCATCGGACGAAAGAACAGCCTCTGAAGCTGCTACAGGGTTAACGATGCACCTTACCAGTTCGAAGCCGGCCTTTTCAAGACCAGTGCGCAATAACTCTTCATAGCTTTTGGGTCCAATAACCAGTCGGTATTCGGCCACCAGTTCGGCCCCCGGTGCACCACAAGGGTTGTGAATGCCAGTTTCGCCATCAACCGTGTACGATTGGTTGATTACATGATAAACTTTATCATCGTAGCCCGGGTCGGTATGTTTCGCTTTCTGAAAAAGCTCGCGAACATCTTCCCTTTGTATTATTCTGCTTTCCCCGAAAGTTTTCGACAAACGGGTCTCTATCGTGCGTAGTTTCTGTCCGGCAACATTTACATACAATTTCCTGACCTGAACATCGAGGTCACGTGTTGCTTTTTTAACAGCATTATTCACCGATGCCACCACTTCATGGATATTAAAAACCACACCACGCCGAACACCGGCCGATGCAACCATCGAATGACCGAGAATGTCAATTTTATTCCCCGCTTCGTTTTTGCTTCCGATTAAACAAATCACGGTGTTGGTTCCAATATCAACTGCTGCAACAATATTTCGTTCACTCATAGGGTATTAATTTAGGTTCCGGGTCATTTGAGGGTACAAACAACCTGGTTTTCATATTTTAACGTTATACTTTTATATCTATTCCACTTTCCGTTTTTCAAGCCATCTTTATAAACGGCCTGAAGATTGCGGAACTTTTTATCCATGTTTTCAATCGTTCCGAACATAATGAGATGCCCCCCTACACGTGGCACCAGTACAAATTGCCCATCATGCTGTACATCTACCTGCTGAAACAATGAAGACAAGAACGCGTCTTCGGATATTGCATCAACAAACCTGAGCAAATCTTTCTGAACCAAACTATCGCTCACAGCCCCGGTAAAAACAGGTACATTCATGGTATGAGTTGATGAAAACGGTAATTTTTTACCACGGCTGTTCAGATAATAACCATCGGCACCATCAACAACCCTTAAAACTGGCACTTCCTGCTCCACAAATATTTTCAGTCCTCCAACAAAACGCACACTGTCGCTTTGCGCATAGCCCTTAAAAACTTCAGCGTTTTTTATCCATGCCAGCTCCTCAACCTTCTCCTCAATCAGTTCAGAATCCAAGGTGTCCATTAGTGAACCCCTTAAACCTTTTATATTTTTAACTACAAGTTCTTTAATCGCTTTGTCAGCAACAAACTGATATGGCTCACTATAAACAACCTGCATTTCGGCACACGCAATCTTTCCCTTTTCGGACGAAACGAAACTCAGTGACACAAATATTAAGATGGTCACTGCAATCAATCCCGATATTTTCAATATCATCCCCCGGTTCATTGCTTTATGTATTTCTCATTCAACATCTTTTCAATATCACCAACAATGCGGTCGATGTTTCCGGCCCCCATTGTAAGGAGCACATCAAAATCTTTATCTTTCAACACATCTACTATGTTATCCAAAGCGGCAATCCCCCGCTCTTTCAAATTCATTTTATCAACAATCATTTCAGCATTAACCCCCTCGATGGGCTCTTCGCGTGCCGGA
>JAGYOI010000092.1 GCA_018399395.1 Prolixibacteraceae bacterium | reverse complement strand
TTCGGCATAAGGATTGATATTGGGCTGAACAACAACCACGTTCACCGGATTATCTGTTTCGGTATAGGTTTTAAAACGATGATTGGAATAAACCATTGGTGAAACTACAATGACCAGAAATAACAACACGCGGCCAATAACCGGCCTGGGAATACGATTGATAAAAGTATTAATGATCTGCCAAAGCATAATATTGACAAGCAATATCCACAAACTACCACCAAATACACCTGTAAATTCATACCACTGGATAAGCTTTATATTATTGGCAAAACCATTGCCCAACGTAAGCCAGGGCCATGCCATTTCCCATTTAAAATGTAAATATTCGAGCGTCAGCCACCCAAAAACTAAAAAAACATTAGCAAAACCAGCTCCTTTCAGTCGATGCGCGTAGTGGTACATCAGCCAAACCAGCGACATTAAAAAAGCATTTGCGATGATGGCAAACATTGCACCTGCCGGTGTTGCATGCCAAATCCACCAGGTTGTGAAAGCATTCCAGAACAACATCACCCCAAAGGCATACATCCAAAACACAACAGGTGTAAAGGCTAACTTGTTACGTGTAAAATAATTTTCGATGGAAAGCAATGGCACAAATGAAAACAAGAGCACCAGGCCACTACCGCCAATCCAGGGAAGACTGAGCAACAGACCGGAAAGAAGTGAAAGCAAGATTAGAATTGTGCGGTTCATCAGCCAACTCTTTTATTAGGCGTTAAATCGATATGCGTTTTCTTCTTTTGCTCAAAAAAGAACTCCAGTTGTCCGAGCATTAAAGCAGCCCACCCCACTTGGTTAACCACAACCGGGCGCTTATTCTTGTTGGTATATTCTACCGGCGAATCGAGGAAGGTATGTGTATGCCCTCCCAGTATCAAATCTGTTTCGTATGTCTTTTGAGCCAACTGTACATCGCAAATCTGTGGTGAATCATACTGAAAACCGAGGTGGGACAAACAAATAACAAAGTCGCATTTTTCTTCATAACGAAGATAGTCTTCAGTATCTAATGCAACTTCCAGCGGTTCCTTGTAAACGGTATTACCGCGAACATTTTTACCCACAAGCCCTTGAAGTTCAATACCCAGACCGTAAATACCAATGCGAATACCTTTCTTTTCAATTACAATATGCTTTTTCACACGCCCCTTCAAAGGGGTTTTATTAAAATCATAATTCGCAGAAACCAATGGAAAATCAGCGTATTGCATTACATTATTGAAGCTTTCAAGGCCACTGTCAAACTCGTGGTTGCCAAAAGTAGAAGCATCATACCCCATTTCAGACATTAACTTCAGCACTACTTCCCCGTTATAGAAATTATAATACGGGGTTCCTTGCGAAAAGTCACCACTATCGAGCAATAACATGTCCGGGTTGAGCTGTCTTACTTGTTTTACATAGGCCGATATCCGGTTCATCCCACCCTGTCCCGGATACTTGGGATCGTTTTCAGGAAAAGGTTCGAAATGGCAGTGTAAATCGTTGGTATGTAATATTGTTAACTTATCAACATTATTTTGTGCCAGTGAGGGTAATGCATACAATCCTGCCCCTGCGATTAATGTATTTCGTATAAACGCCCTTCTATTCAACATAGTAAATCCTCCCGTCGGTTTTTGCATCTGCAGTTTCGCCGTTTTCTTTCATTTCTTTTAAGCTCTCGATAATTATGGTACGAATTTTAATTCCGGTATCAATCCGTTCAGAAGCCCATGTCAATACTTTCATCCCATCTCCCCCGTTGGCAATATAATCGTTAGTGGCCAACCAATAGTCTTTATCCTTATCAACTTTAACCCCCTGTATTTTAATATCAATTGCTTTATCGGGCAACATCCCGAAAGTAATACCGGCTACCCCTTCGCCCTTTCGGGTCGAAATATAATCGGCCAAACTAATCACCTGATCTCCGGTTAACTGCACCATGACAAGTTCATTTTCAAAAGGCATTATTTCGTAGGCATTACGTACCGTAATTTCACCTTCAGGCACCGATGCCCTTATCCCTCCATGGTTGAATAATGCAATATGCGGGTTTACCTGCATATTATTCTCGGCGCAATACTCACGGGCACTTTCTAAAATCATATCTGTCAGAAAATTACTTAATGGGCTTTCAGGCCTGTATGAAGCCATCCCGTTGTTTGAATAAGCAATAACCTCCGACATTTTCGCATTAATTTCTTTTTTGTATGGAGCAAGAATTTCTTCAAATCGTTCATCAGTAATAGAATCAGACACATTACTGATGGACATATTATTGTAATCGTATGTTGTGGTTTGTGTAAGTGTTCCGCAAGAAACGATAAAAAATAATGCAACAATGGATATTAACAACCGTATGTTCATTTCTTCGTTATTAATTGTACTGTTTATGAATAGATTTTTCCTTATTTTGCCCTTACTTATGGTCAAAAATAAGGTTTATACCAATATGAAAGAAATACCTTCAATGAAAAACGGCAAAAAACGTACAAAAATCATACCTGTAATTCTTACTACTGTCGTATTTTTCATGACTTTTATCCAGCCTTTGCATGCCCAGCAAGAGAAAACATTTATTGCAAAAAGCGGTGATGGCATTTACAGTGTTTTACGCGATAATGGCCTGCCACCTTCGTATATTGATGATTTTATTGAATTAAACAAAGATGTTTTAGGCGAAAGCAAAGAATTAAAAATCGGTATTAAA
This sequence comes from Prolixibacteraceae bacterium, assembly GCA_018399395.1. Taxonomy (GTDB): domain Bacteria; phylum Bacteroidota; class Bacteroidia; order Bacteroidales; family Prolixibacteraceae; genus Roseimarinus. The sequence goes on along the minus strand of JAGYOI010000092.1, from coordinate 3,428 downwards.
TATAAAATTCCATTAATCAATAAAGCTGAACAAAAAAGCGCAAAACCTGATGCATCTAAAGAATCTGCAACACCAATCGCGGTAAAAAGTTTCCCGATTTTTGGCCCACAGCACGAGAAGGTTGAAATAAAGAGCGATGAATTGGGAAATGCAGTTTACTACCTTGTTTCGGGTCATGGAGGCCCCGACCCGGGAGCCGTTGGAAAACGTAACGGCAAAATACTTTGTGAGGATGAATATGCTTATGACATTACCTTACGCCTTGCCCGCGAACTGCTTTCAATGGGGGCAACTGTTTACATGATCACCCGCGATAATAACGATGGCATACGAGATGGCTGGTACCTCCCACCCGATAAAGATGAGGTTTGTTATCCGAACCTGAGAATACCTTTGAACCAGAACCTCAGGTTACGCCAGCGAAAAGATGCCGTAAACAAACTATATCAAAAATATAAGGGACGTTATCAGCGAGCAATAATTATACATGTTGACTCGAGAAGTGTAAGCGAAAAAATTGATGTGTTTTTTTACTATGATAAGCGCAGTAGCTCTGGAAGAAAAACAGCATTAACCCTTTTGAACACATTCAACTTAAAATATAACGAACACCAACCGGGCAGGGGTTACCACGGTTCAGTAACAGCCCGTAATTTATACATGCTGAAATACACCTGGCCGGTTGCAACGTATATCGAACTGGGTAATATAAACCATTACCGCGACCTAAAACGTTTCATTATTGACAGTAATCGTCAGGCATTGGCAAACTGGCTGGCCGAAGGTTTAAAAAACGATTATGAAAACAACCGATGAACATAACGCTTCCCCTGTTGTCCTTTTCGATGGTGTATGCAACCTTTGTAATGCTTCGGTGCAGTTTATTCTCAAAAACGAGAAAGAAGAAAAACTCAGTTTTGCAACATTACAGGATGCACGTAGCCAGAAATTATTAATCCCATTTAATGATACTGAAATTCATGATTCTGTATTACTTCTCGAAGATGGGATTCTTTATCAGGAGTCGGATGCAGCGTTGCGCATTGCAAGGTATTTAAAATTTTACCGTTTCCTTTACTTTTTGATTTACATCCCGCGTTGGCTAAGAAATCCGATTTACAGGCTGATTGCCCGTAACCGTTATAAATGGTTTGGCAAGCGTGACCAATGTATGATACCGGATAAAAAAGTTGAACACCGGTTTATGTAGATGTTAACTATAATTTTCGAGCTCCAGATCGCCGGCTTCGTGTGCTTTGTACAACTGTGACAAACGTGACATAAAATTACCGAATTTCCAGACTGCTTGTTGGGTGCCCTCGCTTACTTCTTTTCTGTTCATTTTAAGCATCAAAATCAGATACAAAGTATTAAGCGCTACTTCTATGTCATTGTCTTTTTTTCCTGATTTTTCACGCACCAGATCCAAATCAGCTTTTATATCGGTATACAACCGGGTATATTCGTTATCTGCTTTCTCCGAAATAATTGCAAGGTGAAAATTATTGAGGTCATTAACCACGTTAACAAGAAACTGAAGATGCCCGGTCTGCTTTTTCTGTTCTTTTTCGAGCATTAACACCAGATTTTCGTACCAGTTGAAAATTTCTTCACGCTTGGTTTCATCTACATCATACTGTTTTATCAATTTTTCGTTAATGGCATTCATGTCGAATTTCAAGGCACGGATCATATCCTCAATCTGCCACATGTACAGTATGTATTCCGAAATATTCTTTTTGCGTTTTTCTTCAGCTACAATCATCTTTTAATGCTTTTCAAATTAATCACCAAACAACCGGTCAATATCCCTGCGTTCTTTTTTTGTAGGACGACCCTTTCCTTTGTTTCGGCCAGTTCCTGACATCAGATTTTGCATTTCAAGTACTTCAAGATTTTCCGCAGGGGTAATATCTTCCATGTATTCAGGAACAAGCTTGGCGCCCATCCGTTTTTCAGATAGTTCAAGAGCTTTGTAATGATAAGTAACCGGATTTTTACGAACCTTAATAACTTCACCACGTTTAATTTCCCGCGATGGTTTTACCGATACACCATCAATTTCAACACGCCCTTTACGGCATGCCTCTGAAGCCTGGCTTCGCGTTTTATAAACACGCACAGCCCATAACCATTTATCGATGCGAACAGAATCTAAAGCCATTTTATTTATTATTAAACTGGTTCATTGTTCTATCAAGCCCAATCGTTCCGAACGACTGGATAATCTTTATACATTGCTCAATCCTCTCCGGCAATTGTTCTGCTTCCTCAGGCGACCACTCTCCAAGTACGTAATCAATTTGTTGTCCCCTTGAAAATTCATTTCCTATGCCAAATCGGACACGTGCATAGGCATTAGTGCCCAGAATCTGGTTTATATGTTTCAAGCCGTTATGGCCGGCATCGCTGCCTTTGCCCCGCACCCTGATGGAGCCAAAAGGTAAAGCGACATCATCAACCAGAACCAGAAGTTTATCGAGTGAAATTTTTTCTTTTTGCATCCAGTACCGAATGGCATTGCCACTCAGGTTCATATATGTAGAAGGCTTTAAGAGGATGAAGGTACGCCCTTTGAACTTATATTCAGCAATGGCCCCGTAACGTTTATTCGGGTTAAAAACAATATTGGACACCCCGGCAAGAGTGTCCAATATTTGAAAGCCAATGTTATGGCGTGTATTTTTATATTCATCTCCTATGTTACCTAATCCGGCAATTAAATACTTCATTCGTTTATTTTAATTCGTGAATCAAGTTAACACTGGGCGAATATCTATTCTTCAGCTTTTTCTTCGCTTTCGCCTCCTTCAGCTGAAGCTTCTGCTCCTTCTTCATCTTCAGGTAAACCTTCACCTGCCGAGCGTGATGCACGGGTTACCAGAACACGTACTACCGGTACCGATTTAACGTTCAAAATTTTCAGTGTATCAGTTTCAACATCGCTTACCCTGTAGCTGTCGCCAATACCCAGTGCTGTTACATCAATTTTAATTTCATCGGGTAAATCTTGTGGCAATGCAGAAACCCATAGACGGCGCATTTCAACCTGCAAACGGCCACCTTCGCGGATACCTTTTGCAAAACCTTCAGTTACAACAGGGATATTCACTTTAACAGGCTTGTCATCGTATGTTTTCAGAAAATCGATATGCAAAGGCATATCAGTTACCGGGTGGTACTGAACGTCTTGCATAACAGCCTGATAATCTTCACCATCAAGTTTTAAATTCACCAAGAAAACGTATGGTGTATAAATCATTTTACGAACGGCTTCAAAATCGCAGTAAAAATGCACATTTTCTTCCTGTCCGTATAGCACACATGGAACCTGCTTTTCAGCACGTAACTTTTTAGCTCCTTTTTTACCAAGAGTTTCTCTTAGTTTTCCTTCTAACTCAAATGTTCTCATAATTTCTTTTTTTTGT
>JAGYOI010000091.1 GCA_018399395.1 Prolixibacteraceae bacterium | reverse complement strand
TTTACCTTCGCTCCAGGGCCTGACATACTCATATTTTTCAGGAGCAGGAAATAAATTTGTCTGGCCGTACGGATCTTGTGTTCGGCCCCCACCAACTACCCATATATTTCCAAGTCCTGCTATTCTGAAAGTCAGGTTATCGGGTCCCGCATGCCCCCGCTTCCGGTATGAAGAAGCATTAAAAGCAGCTACAATGTCAGTAGAATCTTCAAATGTATTTCTGAACAATGCAACGCCCTGAATGGTATCAACATAATTCAGATAATCACCCTCTGTCGGAGATCTTTTTTCTTGTTTATCATCATAAAAAACAATTGAATAAAAAACATCATCTGGTAGTAACCCGGGCTTTTTAAAATCCAGAAAATAATCATGCATCCACCTGATAAATGGCAATTGTTCCTGAGGCATAATCCTTAGTGCCAGTGGCCATTTTAAAAAACCGGCAGCTACATTATCATCAGCCAGATCGGGTTTTATTCCAAGTCGACTTTTGGCCGGGATAGAAACGGTTCCTGAAATATGCTGATCCAAAGCGTTTAATATTTTAGGGACATATTCATCAAATGCAAGTATATCGGTACCGGTTGCATTCTGAAAAGCGATGAGGGCCGGCCATACGAATGATGCATCATAATCGTGATAGCCCATGCTTTCAACAAACCAACCCCGCGGCGTATGACTGGCATCTACATGGTCACGCAAACGTTCTTTCAGGTCCCATATATGTGAAGATAAGAGAACATCTTCACCCTTTTGCGCTGCGAGTGTATCATTAAGCACCACAGCAGCAAACATCGCGCTCCCATAACGCACCCCCATCCAGTTACTTTCAATAACATAATTGCCCGATGGCCCCATGCTGGCACTCACCGATTGCATTAAACGTGAAGTGATGTTATGCGCGAAATTACGTTGCTTATTACTCCAGGTATTATAACACAAATCATACGATAATGAAAATGCCATAAGTATTGCCGCACGGGTTAAACCAAAAGAATAATCATTATTAACAAACAATGGGTCAGAGGCCAGCAACTGAAAAGCTTCAAATGTTTTGTCGCCCCAATTATCATCACCTGTTAACGCGAAAATAAATGCTCTTGTTTTTATTAATGAGGCCTGCTTGTAAACATTTCCTTCAGCAGAACTAAGCTCTTCTTCCCTGTCAATTAACACTTTAAACATCGAATGATATGGTTCTCTATGAACCCGTTCTCTTATATCATTCAGTTTTTCATATCCAAACAAACCACGAGGATGTTCTTCAACAGCTAAGCCGGAATATCCTTTCAATATAAAAAGAATGAAAACAAGGGCTAATTTTGACTTATATAGATGTTTTAATAACATATTCATTATTTAAGCTGTTTTTATCAATGTTAAAACCATAGCCGTTTTGTATTCCGGAAGTATTTTTCACTCTAACAGAATAATCACCACAATATCCCCTGAACCTTAAAAACCCATTATTATCTGTACGGATTGTTAAGTCAGTATTCCATTCCTGTGTAATTAATCTTTTCACTTCCTGAAAAACAGGCTCCGGATCATGTGATGCACTAAGTTTATCTGAAAAGTTAATAATCATGCTTAAAAACCCCCAGAAATAGAAAGAATCAACAGCAGGATGAGCAAATGCACAGGTTAAGTAGTCAATAATATACTTATCTCTTATCTCAACAGCCTCTTCCATACTAATCTTGCCATGTTTCAAACTGTTATTTCCCGATGCTACGCGCCACTCCTCCGACTCAACCTTATCACTGGCAGAGTCCATTATTTCTGAAGTTTTAGCCCAAAACTCTGTAATTGAAAGTGGAATGCCCGCGGCAGCCATTTCGTCATAAAAGGCCATTTGTTGCGATGGTTTTAACCAACCGGTATGACATTGAAGCCCGATCAAATCAGGCGGTGTTCCTTTTGCCTGAAGATTACGAATGAGTTCAAGATAACGCTTCCGTTGAAAACCGGCTGTCACCTTTTGACCGTTTGAAGCCATGAGATTATTTTGCAAATTGGCACTAAGCCCGTAATCATTAATTGCATATCTGGCATCAGGATCTTCGCTTCTTGCCCAATTCAGCACTTTTCCGATGTAATCGGTCATATTATCCATGGACTCGAGGTATGGCCATTTCCTTTTAGCAATATTAGCAGGATGTGGTTCCCAAAGCATTTCATTTACAGCATCCCAGTATTTGATCCGGCCTTTAAATCTTGCAGTCAGGTTTCTGATCCTCACTTCAATAAACTTTTCCATGGTTTCATATGGATAATCTTTCAACCACTGGGGCAAAGCCTTTGGAACAGTCCAAAACATAGGGTGCCCCTTTGGGACAAGACCTTTTGACAAAGCCCAATTTACCGATTCTTCAACATCCTCCATCTGCTTATATCCCTGAAAATCTTCGGTTTTAGCCGAATCATTACGGGGGCGTTCGGTCCAGTATGCAGTTACATTAAGCGAGTTGAACAACTCTGAAAATCTCGTTCGATAATACTTCAAACGATCACTTTCACCCAATCCGCTGCGGTAGGTTTTTGACATAAACCAGTTGTTGTCTCCAAACAGAAACTGATGCCGTAATTGTTTCACCTGCACTTCGGCATTAGCCAACGATTGCCCATTAGCCTTTAACAACCGGATAGAAGCCTCTCTTGTCCTCACTTTGGGTATATCATTTTTAGCCCGTGCAACAACAGCTGCATCGTCTAAACTTCCCGGAGAAAACATTACGTTGGGATGACTCGTGCCTGGTGATTTATAATTTACACCTGAGGTTAAAAGTAATGACCCGGCACCGGCAAGGGCTGTATTTAAGAAATTCCGTCTGGTATAATGCATAATTACAATTTAAAGAATATTAAAACCACTTTTTCAGTCTCATAAGTGCCTCAACATAATAGTAATCGGCATAAACAAGCGGGACATCAATTTCATTTCCATGTGGTTTACTTCCAACACTATGATCGAGAATAGCCATTGTTTCACCTGACAAGTATTCTTCGGAGGAAAGAGAATTCAATGTCTTTACTGCAGCTTCTTTGAATCGTTTCTTTTCATCAGGGTTATCAGATAATTTTGCAAGTTCAAGCATACCAGAAGCCGCAATTGCAGCAGCCGAAGCATCCTTTTCTTCTTCTTTAAAATCAGGCAGCTTAAAGTCCCAATATGGGACATAATCTTCAGGCAGACCAGATAAATAGTAATCTGCAGCATTTACCGCGGCCTCTTTAAATTCAGGCAAACCGGTTTCTCTGTAACACATGGCAAAACCATAAATAGCCCACGACTGTCCGCGCGACCAAACCGATTCGTCAGCAAATCCCTGGTCGGTAATGCGTGACAACACTTTAGGACTTTGATTATCGTAAACGACCACGTGATAGGTGCTAAAATCGTCGCGAAACTGGTTTTTTAAAGTACTTTGAGCATGGCTTACAGCAATATCATATAAACGTTGGCTACCCCCGTTTTTTGATGCCCAAAAAAGCAACTCGAGGTTCATCATATTATCTATAATGGTATTGTGCGGCCAACCACGTTTATTCTTCATCCAAGGCCATGAGTGAATGGTCCCAACATCAGGATTAAAAAGACCAGCAAGAGAGTCGGCAGTTTCAAGTAACCAACTTTTGTACTTTTCGTCACCAGTAATTCGATAGGCATTACCAGCACTACAAAACATCATAAACCCCAAATCATGTGTCCCCCAAGCAAGTTCTTTCACCGGTTTCAGATTTTCAGTATATGCTTCTGCTTTTAGCTTTAAAAAATCATTATGAGAATGTTCGTACAAATACCAAAGCAAACCGGGGAAAAAACCGGATGTCCATGCAGTATGCCCGGTACAGGTCCAGGCGTAATCGCCCTCCTTCACCGCTCGTGGGAATCCTTCATTTACTTCCAGATCATCAACAGCAGACAATACAATTTCGGAACAAACACCTAGTTGCTGCTGAGCATCAAGATTGTTTTTAACTGAATAACTACACCCTAAAAAACAAAGCAATGGTAAAAGTGCTAGGAACTTCATATCTGTATCTTTTTATTAAAATCAAATTGTCAGATTCTTCAATAATAGCTCACTGAAAAACCCTTAAACAAAGTTAAATACAGACCACCTACCAAGGGGGCAAGAAAAGTACAAAAAGGGGTACATAGGGTACAATGTGAAATAAGTCACCAGCCCATAAAACGTTTATGTTGCTTAAACAGATAACATTTTAATGCCGTGGATCGATACTTGCTTTTTTAATATCATCATATTTTACAAATGGACCCACATTCACGGGGAGTTCCTCAGATGATGAAATTGAAATCAACAGTTCCTGTGGGTCAACATCAACCTGAATGCCGGGTATCAAAAGGCTTTGCTTTCCCCACTGGTAATAATCCTGCCATGCTTTTAAATCGAGAAGCAGTGAGGGTTCAGGGTTTTTCAATTTCAAATATCCGGCCGGCATCGAGGAAAAAACATTATTATTTGCATTGTTATGACGGTTTGGAAACTCGATCGCATGTTTACCGCATTTTACAAATATATTATGTATAACATTCTGCGCTCTTTCAGTTCCGCCACGTCCCTTCACAATTCTGTCAGCATTCGCATATGATCCGTACCCTGTATTTTCAATATCATATATCAGATTGTGGTCAAACTGTATGCTATCTGAACCATCGGTGTAAAGCGCACTGCCGCCAGCGCCATAATCACCGCTTATCCAGTATTGTGATTTGGTATTGTGAAAGATGTTGTGATCCACACGGCATCTCTCATGGCTCACTTCAATATAAACGCAGCCCCTGGCTGAAGTAATCCCGGTGAAAACGTTATTGGTTACCCGGCAATTTTTACTGGCAATATAATCTAACCAAATCCCGGGAGCATGAACAATGTCGCGAAATACATTTCTTCTAATGAGTGTGTTTTGTGAACGGTGTAATTTAATGGCCCCCGCTTCAAACCCGTGCTCAGCATCGTGCCAGCCGATATTTTCAAAAAGGTTGTCTTCAATCAGATAATTAAGGCCTCTCAGCCCCTGAAGCCCTGATAAACCACAGTTTTTCACAACATTTTTCCTGAACACATGAAACCCTACTTCGGGCAGGTACGTGGTATGCCACATTTCATTACCCAGGTCAACACCAAGAGAATTGGCCCATTCGATGGTACAATTTTCAATGACCCAGTGATGTCCACGACTTGCGGATACCATACCTCTTTGCGGAACAGGAAAACCATTGCCGGAATGCAAAAAGTGAATGCCTTCAATTTTTATATATCCCAAACCGTATCTATCAGGTGCAAATAACTGTTCTTTGGTGGTCATCTCCACTTTTGAGTTGTGAGGTGATTTGCCATCGGGAAACCTGACATGCACGGTTAAACCATTGTGTTCGGGCCAGTAAGCCCCATCCTTATTATCGTTAAGTTCTATCGGTCGCCTTACCTGCTTTAAAGGAATACCATCGACGAACACCAACCCACGTTTTTTAAAGTGCGGGTCCATATTGACCTTCGTATAATCGAGCCATTCCTGGTCCTGCATTAGATTAAGCATGCCAAAAGGATTATACCCCTCAAAATTAAGTGCATCAAGCTTACACTGCCAAACTTTCCCCTGCCCCTGGCCAGGAACATTCTCGCGATACCATTCGTCTCCCCCGGTTGCCCATCCCCGCGAGGGGCTAAAAGAATTGTCGGCCATTTCCACCGAACCTTTCACGATGACCTTTTCTCCTGTGGCTGCCCGGTAAACAATCATCGAATCGGGAGAAGTACCACCTCTGGCCGGTCGAATGGCCTCGTGATATACACCTTCATGAATAATCACCATTTCGCCAGGTTGTAAAACTTCAGCAGCTTTCCCAATAGTTTGAAAAGGTAAATCTTCCGTGCCCGGATTATGATCAGAAGCCTTTAGATGATTTTTGTTTACATGAAAAATATTTATTGGCTCCGTTTTAACTTCCCACGAGACAAATTGATTGCCGTATGGCATAATTGAAGTATCGTTTTCACGAAAAACATCATCCTGGGCATAAAGTGTAGAAAGTAATAGTGTAAAAAGTATATATATAATTATGCGCTTCATGTTATGCATTTTAATCATTAAAAAACTTGCAAATTATTTAGGAATTACCGATTGTTCTT
>JAGYOI010000090.1 GCA_018399395.1 Prolixibacteraceae bacterium | reverse complement strand
AACAATTATCGATGGTATAGCCACCGGAATGATCTCAACTTGGCTTCCGGTTGTAACTATTGTGGGTGGTATCATTGGAGCTTATGGCTTTGCCGGTGGGTTCACAAATTTTGCAGCCGGTGTTTACGGAATCGGATTTGCTGCTGTAGGTATGCTTTCAACGCTTGGTATCACTTTAGCTACTGACGCCTTTGGCCCGATTGCCGACAATGCTGGTGGCAACGCCGAGATGAGCGAACTTCCACCCGAAGTACGCGAACGTACCGACGCGCTCGATGCCCTTGGTAACACAACCGCAGCAACAGGCAAAGGTTTTGCTATTGGCTCAGCTGCCTTAACAGCCATGGCCCTTCTGGCAGCCTATATGGAAGAAGTAAAAATTTGGATAAAAGATTTGATTCATCAGGGAGAACCAATGGTTCAAAACGGCATCCAGTTTATAATGGATGGTTCGGAAACCGTTGTTGAAGGCGCAAGGCAAGTTGTAATTACAGAAGCATCTTTGCTCGACTTTTCTTCTTACTACGACCTTTCACTGTTCAACCCAATGTTACTTGGCGGCCTGTTCCTCGGCGCCATGATGTCGTTTGTATTTAGTGCCATTACGATGAAAGCCGTAGGACGTGCAGCGGGCGACATGGTTGATGAAGTCCGCCGTCAGTTCAAGGAGATGCCGGGCATACTCACAGGCGAAACAAAACCAGAGTATGCAAAATGCGTTGCCATTTCAACTAAAGGAGCTCAAAAAGAAATGGTTTTCCCATCATTACTTGCTATTACAGTACCAGTTGTTGTTGGTTTGGTATTTGGAGTTGCCGGTGTAGTTGGCCTACTGATGGGTACGCTTACTACCGGATTCACACTGGCTATTATGCTTAACAACGCAGGTGGTGCCTGGGATAATGCAAAAAAATACGTTGAAAAAGGAAACTATGGTGGCAAAAACTCTGAAACACACAAAGCGAGTGTAGTTGGCGACACTGTGGGAGACCCTTTTAAAGATACGTCAGGCCCTTCACTCAACATTTTGATAAAACTGATGACTATGGTATCAGTTGTTATGTCGGGGGTTACCGTTGCTTTTAGTATATTCTAAAAACACATATAATTTCATTTCAAGGCTGTAAGGATTTTTCTTTACAGCCTTTTTTTTTAAGCCATCCAAAACCGGGCAGCTTTTAAATTCATAACATGTATTTTGATTAAACTTTAACTGCAACTTAGAACTCACCACCGTCCATGCCGCCTTCCATCATGCCTCCGCCCTGACCCTGACCACCTTGCTGTCTGTTCTGACGGTAGTTATTTATTTTATATGAAAGTGTTAACGAAACTACCGGCGATTTTATATCGAAATTACGCGATGAATAAAAACTTGGTCCTTCGTTAACATGACCGAATTTAGCTGTATTGAACAAGTCGAATACCGACAGGGTCAGGTTAAGTTTTTTGTTGAGCAAATCCTGACGCACTGCAAAATTTGAAAACATAAACCCTTCGCGTGTACCCTGAACTGTAACAGACGGGCTATGGTACATAGCATCGAACTGTAATTTAGTTGTTGGGGTTATGGTGAAGGTATTGCTGATACGGGTATGCCAGTTGAAACTTTCCTGACTGGTATTATCTCCATACAAATCGCCATCAACCTTATAATGATAAGCATTACCCATCAGGTTCAACATCCACCAGTCTGTTGGGTTCGTGTTCAACATTAACTCAAGACCGGTTGAATAATCAACACCGATATTATCAACGGTGCCCATCATCACATTGCCTTCATAAACACTCGTTAAGCGTTCAATTTTATTATTCGTTTTACGATGGTATATTTCGGCCGAAGCAAATCCTTTACCCAGTTGCTTTTGATAACCCAACTCGTAGGAATCGATATATTCAGGCTCAATTCCCGGATTACCTTTTCGAACATTGTAAGCATCAACATAAGTTATAAAAGGTTCGAGGTAATAACCGCGGGGACGGTCGATGCGTCGCGAATAACTGGCAATAACCTGCTGCTCGGCCGGTAACTGAAACGATAAATGCAGGGTCGGGAAAAAGTCCCATCTTTCAATTGTTGTTGGCTCTGTTTCACGGCTGTATTCAAGCGAACGGTTGGTATATTCGGTACGCAACCCTAATTGATAACCAAAAATATTTCCCGAATTACTAAACGTTGTATACAACGAATGGATGTCGCGCATAAAATACGTGTCGGAATAATACTCCGAGTCTTCCGATGGCTCATAATCACTCTCGTCCACACCGGAATACCAATGTACATCGTTCCACTCGTTATCGCGGTTAATACGCAACTGATAACCGGTTTCGAGCTTCATATTATCTGTAAACGGATGCACATAATCGGCTTTAACACGAAATTGCTGATCATCGCCGGCTTCCCAATTTATCTGCCCGTCAATTAAGCTATCAGCATCCGCTCCAAAATAACGATTGTACAATGAATAATCCTCTCCGTTACCTGTTTCGTAATAAATGTAAGCAGTAAATTCCTGATCCTCATTATCAAATTTTTTCTGATAGTCGAGCGTCATCGACAACTCTTTTCCACTACGGTCACCAAGCGAATTAGTGGACGATTTTAAATCGTATTCCGAAGAATATTCGTGCGTGTCCGACCATCTGTCAGATTCACTACTACGGCTGTTTCCACCAATACTGAATGTTAAAGTGTTATAGTCGTTGATATAATAATCAAAACCCGTTTTTAGCGACCATCCTTTCCTTGCACGGTTGTTATAGCCATCGGATATCGTAAAAATGGTATCATTTGTCTCGAAAGTTTTATTAATACTACTGTATTCCCCTTCTCTTTGACGATCTTGCAGGTTTCCGTTTACAAAAAAGTTGAATTTTTCATTTTTCAAATTCAGTAAGAAATCGCCCGACATTGAACCTCTTGTATCGGTTGATGCGTTTACAATTCCACTCACCCCGGTCAGTTTACTTTTTTTGGTATTGATATTAATAATACCGGCATTTCCATCGGGGTCGTACTTTGCCGAAGGATTGGTGATAATTTCGATGTTACGGATTGTACTGGCCGGTATTTGATCCAATGCATCGGCTGCTTCGAAGGGTGTTGGCCGCCCGTCTATCAAAACAGTAAAATTTGAGCTTCCCCGCATGGTTACATTTCCCTCTATATCAACAACAACTGAAGGTGTATTGGCCAGTACATCGGTTGCTGTACCCCCTGCGGTTGTTGGAAATTGACTTGGGTCAACAACCTTTTTATCAATGTCATAAGCAATGGGCTTGTCCTGCGCAAAAACGTTTACTTCTTGAAGGTTCTCTGATGCCGGAACCAGCTCAACAATACCTAAATCCACTTCAGGGTTATCTTTGCTAATTTCAATATTGCCTTGTTTGGTGTGCTCGTAACCTATAAATTTTGCATCGAGATAATAATTCCCCGGCTTCAAACCGTCTACCTTAAAACGTCCGTCGGCACCAGCTATGGCACCACCAGCCAATGTTGAGTCGGGCAAACGGTAAAGGGCAACATTCGCATATTCAAGCAATACTGAACTGCCCTGCTCTATTACTTTGCCTTTTACAACGCCACGTTTGGCAGCTGAAGAAGACTCCGGATCAACATTTTCAACCATGGGCTGGGCAAATAATAACGCAACACTAAACAACAGTAAAATTAAACTTCCAATTCTTTTCATATTTTCTAATCTATAAATCTTTTCTAAACTCCTGAACGCCCTTTTTGACTTGCATAACATGAAATCGTTTAATGAAGTTTTTTTTTATTCCCGCTTTTAACATTATTTTAACAGATTACTACATTTGTAACATCATTAAAGCTGACAATCTTGAAAAAAACAAACATCAAAGGTGTTAACGCGTTGCAGTTCTTTCAACTAGCACGCTACGGCGCACTTTTTTTAATAGGAATACTGCTTTCAAAATCGGGCATTAGCCAAACCGACATTGGTCATTACGAGACCTTTGTGCTTATCGCCGGTGCCTTTACATTTTTCTGGGTAAATGGCTTTCTGAAAGTGCTCATGCCCACCTGGAGCGAAAAAAAGGAAGAAGAACGCCCGGCGTTACTTTTCAACATATTCCTGCTTCTATCTGCACTGTCCATATTGGCAGCCGTATCGGTTTTCTTCCTCAGCGATGGCGTATCACAACTGTTACTCAACGGCAACAAGGTACCCTTACCGGGTGTGCTGGCTCTTTACATTTTATTTAACAGTCCAGCCTTAATGGTTGAATATGTGTATCTGCTAAAAGACCGCCCGAAAAAGATAGTCGTTTATGCCATCATTATTTTTGCCCTGCAAATTGCCGCTGTAGGCATCCCCCCATTTCTAGGATTTGGCCTCGAAACAATTTTGTATGGGTTACTGGGTGTATCTGTAATCCGGTATTTGTGGCTTTTAATCATATTGATAAACAATGCACAAGTTTCGTTAAACGCTCAATTTTTAAAAGAATATATCCGGTATGGTTATCCGCTGGTACTTTCAACGCTATTGAGTTCATCGGCCCGTTATATCGATGGTTTTATCATCACCTCACAATTTTCGCCTAACGATTTTGCAATTTTTCAATATGGTGCCCGCGAATTGCCGCTTGCATTACTGCTGAGTAATTCATTGAGTATGGCCATGTTATCACGATTCACAAAAAAAGACATTGCTTCCCCGCTTGCCGAATTCAAATCGGAGGTTTATCGCTTACATTGGGCACTGTTCCCGTTAAGTATTGTTTTGATGCTCACATCGCATCATCTGTTTCCTATTCTGTTCAACCCTGAATTTAAAGCCAGTGCAACTATTTTCAACATCTATTTACTACTGCTGATTAGCCGGTTGCTCTTCCCCCAAACCATAATTACAGCAAAAAGAATGAACCGGTATATCATGCAGGCCTCATTCTTCGAAATTCTTATCAATGTATCGTTAAGCATTATGCTGGCAAGAATCATGGGGTTTGTTGGAGTTGCTTACGCCACGGTAATTGCTTATCTTGTAGAAAAAATATACCTGTTAGCCGTTCTGCGTAAAACTATGAACATCAAGGCTTCTGAAATTCTACCTGTAAAAATATACACTATAATGAGTATACTTTTAATCACTTCGTTTATCTTAGTCGAGTTTATTCTATAATTTTTGGAAGGTAAAATTGAATCTATGGAATTACTATTAGACAATCCCGAAGCTGAAAATATATTTAAAAAAATAGTTGCAGCTATACCTCCTATGCAAAATGGGGTAACTGCTGAAAGTCTTGAAAAGAGGGGAATAAAATACGAAAAAGCATATGGCGCCTCAATTGTTGATTTAAAAAACTTTGCCCGGCAATATGATAAAAACCATTTGCTGGCACTTAAATTATGGAATAAAAAATGGCGCGAAACAATGATACTGGCAACCATGCTTGATGAGCCGGCAAAAGTTACTGAAGAGCAAATGGACTTTTGGGTAAAAACCTCTGAGAACACCGAAATCATTGAACAGATGGCCACCAACCTTTTCACTGAAACACCCTTTGCATTTATTAAAGCCCTTGAATGGTGCCGCGGAAAAAAGCACCTGGTAAGATATGCAGGGATCCTCATGATGGGCCGCTTGTCAGTTGCACCCACAAACGACATTGATGAAATGTTTGAAAGCTTTTTCGATGTTCTGCCCCCACTGGCAAAAGACAATCGTCTGCACACAGTTTTGCACCGGTCAATGTGTCAGATGGCACGCCGAAGTAAAAAAATGCACGGGCTTTGTGTCAGTTTCACGAACGAACTAATACAAAATGAAAAAGAAGAAGCCCGGGAAATTGGAAATGAAATACATAAGGAAATCACAAGCAGTTATTTCACTGATTTAATTAAGGCATAGCTGTTAAAAACTGTTAAACCATTTCAAATTTGCATAGTTATTGAGCAAATTGCGGTTCAAAAATAAAAAAGGATATGAACGTAACAAAAACTTCAAACCCGATTTTCGGGGCAAAAACATTCGAAAAAGCACAAAGAACATACGCTGGAGAAGAAAAAATGACCTTAAACGGCACCATTAACAAAACGGCCCTGGTTATTTTATTTGTTTTTGCATCTGCCTATTATGTATGGCAAAAATTCTTTGCGGTATTCGATCCGGCAAACCCCGGCGCAGCCACGGGC
>JAGYOI010000009.1 GCA_018399395.1 Prolixibacteraceae bacterium | reverse complement strand
GAGCTGTCAAAAATTGATGGTATTGAATGGATCCGGCTCCACTATGCTTACCCGGCAGGTTTTCCGCTTGGATTGCTTGATGAAATTGCACAAAACCCAAAAGTTTGTAAGTATCTCGATATCCCGTTACAGCATATTTCAACGCCGGTTTTAAAAAGTATGCGGCGAAACATTACCGAAGATGAAACCCGTGCTTTGGTTCGCGAAATACGTGAGCGTGTGCCCGGGATCGCTTTGCGGACAACCTTTATGGTTGGTCATCCCGGCGAAACTGAAGAAGATTTTAGTAAGTTGCTTAATTTCGTTAAAGAAGAAAAATTTGATCGCCTGGGGGTTTTTCCTTATTCGCATGAAGATGACACACCCGGTTTTAAAAATGATGACATTATTCCACAGGAAATTAAGGAAGAACGTGCCGAAGAGCTGATGAATATTCAGCAGGCAATATCAGAAGATATTGCGGCTCAGAAAGTTGGTTCAGTGCTTAAGGTTTTAATCGACAGGTTGGAGGGTGATTATTATGTGGGGCGTACTGAGTATGATTCACCTGAGGTTGATGGTGAAGTGCTGGTAAAAGATGATGGCCTTGAAATTGGTCATTTTTATAGGGTTAAAATAACCGGATCTGATATGTTTGATCTTTTTGGTGTTGTTGTATAATAGAATGCAAAACACATACCCGGCAAGTTGACTTCAAAATATAATTTAGAAAACGCCCTTTATATTACCGAATTATTAATTGATTTACTGGGTAAAAGAATTAAAGCACAATATTTAAACGGACTTCTGATACTAGCACAAATCATTCATCGTTTCTATAATAAATCAATTATCTTTGTATCTTCATTGATGTATTCAATATGAATCGTAAGTCTATGAGAAATAGTTTTTTAATGTTGGTTGTTTTGCTTTTTGTATTTCAATTATACGGACAAAACACCGATCAAATTGTGACTTCTTTATCTGAATTTGATGGGGCGAATGTACCAAATACTGACACTTTGTTCAACAGTGAGGACGGATTTCAGGATGAATGGTCGCATTTAACAATTAATTCAGATAAACGGATTAATAAGCTGCTTGGTATTTCAAAGGAAGAGAATAAGCGCGATGCAGGCATAGCCGGCTACCGTGTGCAAATATACCAGGGCGAAAAAAACAAGGCTTATGATTATAAGTCTGAATTCCTGAAAAGTTATCCAAACTATAATGTTTACGTGCTTTTCAAAACACCCGATTTCAGGGTTCGTGTTGGAGATTTTAGGTCGCGTAGTGAAGCTATTAAGTTAAAGAAAATAATAGGAAAGGATTTTCCCGGTTCGTTTATTGTTGAAGATAAAATAAATTTTCCCCGGCTTAAAACGAATTAATTTATAATTAGCTGAAGGTTTAAAAAGTGTTATGAGTGAATTGATAAAGCACGAATGTGGTGTGGCAATGATACGGTTGCTTAAACCACTTGAATACTACAAAGAAAAGTACGGAACCTGGATGTATGGGCTTAATAAGCTCTATCTGCTGATGGAAAAACAACATAACCGGGGGCAGGATGGCGCCGGCGTCGCTTCTCTGAAAATAGATAATACCCCGGGACAAGAATATCTGGACCGTTACCGTTCGGTAAAGCCAAATCCGATTAAAGATACATTCGACCATATATTTAAACATTACAAAAAGGCTGAAAAAAAACATCCTGATGAGTTTGTCGACCCTCGTTGGGCAAAAGAACACCTCGCTTTCGCCGGTGAGGCTTATTTGGGGCATCTTCGCTATGGTACATTTGGCCGTAATTCGGTAGAGTTTGTACACCCCGTAATGCGTCAAAACAATTGGCGTTCGCGAAACCTGGTGCTTGCCGGTAATTTTAACATGACCAATACCGATGAGCTTTTTGAGCGTCTGGTAGAACTGGGACAACACCCGAGTGCATACACCGATACCGTAACCGTTCTTGAAAAAGTAGGGCATTTTCTCGACCAGGAAAATGAATTGCGTTTCAGGCAATACAAAAACGAAGGATATTCAAACAGCGAAATATCACCACTTATAGAGCAAAACCTCGATGTACAGCAAATTCTTGAAAACGCCTCGCGCGACTGGGATGGTGGTTATGCCATAGCGGGCATGGTTGGCCATGGTGACTTATTTGCTACACGCGATCCATGGGGGATACGTCCTGCATACTACTATCATGATGATGAGATTGTTGTGGTTGCTTCTGAACGTCCGGTTATTCAAACAGTGATGAACGTGAAGCACGATACTGTGGAAGAAATTGAACCTGGCCAGGCAATTATTGTGAAAAAAGATGGTACAATTTCAAAAGAAATTGTTCGTGTCCCCCATCATCGAAAATCATGTTCGTTTGAGCGCATTTACTTCTCACGGGGCAGCGACAGGGATATATATAACGAACGCAAACAACTTGGCCGCTTGTTATCGGATACCATACTCGAAAAAGTCAATTACAACTTCAATGATACGGTTTTCTCTTACATCCCAAATACAGCCGAAACGGCATTTTATGGCATGATGGAAGGGGTAAGGCAGCATTTGCTCGATTGGAAGAAAAATCAAATTAAAGCCCTGAACGGGAATCTGACTGAAGAGAAAATTGCCGATATTATTGCTGTAGAACCACGCATGGAAAAAATAGCAATAAAAGATGTAAAACTCCGTACTTTTATTTCTGGCGATAGTGGTAGAAACGACTTGGTAGCACACGTTTACGATGTTACGTATGGCGTGGTTAAAAATAATGTAGATACATTGGTGATAATCGATGACTCAATAGTACGCGGCACAACGCTTAAGCAGAGCATACTGAGGATACTCGACCGCTTGCAACCCAAAAAAATAATAATTGTGTCTTCTGCCCCACAAATCAGATACCCCGATTGTTACGGGATTGATATGGCCGAACTGGGTAAATTTGCCGCATTTAATGCAGCTATTGAATTAATTAAGGAAAAAGGCAAAGAGAAAATACTTGAAGACGTATATAAAAAATGTATGGCACAGCGTAATTTGCCAAAGGAGGAGATTGTAAACTACGTTAAAGAGATATACAAACCTTTTACTGCCGAAGAAATTTCTTCAAAAATGGCTCAGATGCTTAAGCCCGATGATTGCCATGCAGATGTTGAGATTGTTTATCAAACCATTGAAAATCTTCATGCAGCATCGCCCGACCATACCGGAGACTGGTATTTTACAGGTAATTACCCTACGCCGGGCGGCAACAAGGTTGTAAACACATCTTTCTTAAATTATTACGAAGGGAAAGACGGCAGGGCGTATTAAGTTAAACTTAATGCGGCACAATCAACGAATTATTGTCCTTGTTCGAAAGGTATGTTTCGATATGCCTGTCTTTTTTTGCTTCATAAATATCAGCAATGGTTAGTATGATACCGGTTTCTTCTACATTGCCAAAATGGTCGTTTACGGCGGTGCCAAATGTTTTCATTGTAGGCGAAAGATTCATGTATGCATTAACCAACGGTGGGATGTTTTCGCCGTAATCACGTACTATTTTTGACAAGGTTTTGTAGTCTTTTTTAAAATCATCGCCTTTGTATGAATCTTTTATGTTTGAAAAATCTATCTCAAGACGATAATCTGATTTGGGATACACCAATTCTTCGTTGTCGAAAAAATACTTTCGCAGGAAATACAAGATGTGGTTGCGGGCAGTTACATTAAAATGGGTATACATCGTTACTTTCCCGAAGAAATATTTAATCTCAGGGTGGTCAACTGTAAGTGCCCCTAAGCCGTCCCAAAGGTTGTCAAGGGCAAACAATGCTTTGGATCCTGCTTTGCTCGACTGGTATTCAGGCTGAACAAATGAGCGGCCAAGCTCCATGGTGTGTGGCAGGTACTCTTCGTTAAATTTGTCGGTGAAATGAAACATACGGGCTGTAGCCAGGTTGGGCTCACCATTTTCAGTATAGCCCAGCTCGTTGCATAAAATATAACGGTATCCGCCCAAAATTTCTTTAGCATCCGGATCCCAGACAATGAGTTGTTTATACGGAGTTTCTGAAGTGTCGTATGCATCAATGTCGGAATCTTTTCCGGTACCACCACCGGCTTGCCTGAATGTAATCTCTCTCAGCCGGCCAATTTCTTTCATTGTGTTGGGCGAATCGTGTGCAGTGATGATATATATATGGTTTCCGCCTTTATTGGTTTTGCGCATGAACTTATTGTCAGTTAGTTCGGCCTCAATAAGTTCTGTCGATATCTTTGATATTATTTCTTTCATATTTTAAACTTCAAAATTTACAAATATATAGCTTAATCAATAGTATTGTTTAAATTATTCTATTTTTTTGCCAACTCGTATGTTTGTTCTTTTATATACTGTGCCCATTCTTTAGGTCGCTTTGTTTTATCGAATTTAGTAAAAGGTAAGGGCTTTCCAAAACGTATGGTAAAGGTTTTATTTTTATGTTTAAACATTTCGTCAACTAAATACAGCATTTCAAAATTGAATTTGATTTTCAGGAACTTGCGTAAGTTGGCAAGGTTGTAAAACCGATTGGTGTTGCGGCCTCCAAAGTGGATGGGTACGATGTCTAATTTATATTGTACCGCCTTTTGCACAAAGTGTTTTTGCCATTCCAGGTCTTTTATAACCCCATTTGTTTTACGTGAGCATAACCCGGCCGGGAATATCAAAACCTGATCGTCCGATTCATATAGCTCGTCAACATGTTTTATGGAATCGCGGGCCTGTCCACCAATTTTGTTTATTGGTACAAACCAATCTCTTAGCGGGGTTACCGCCATTAAAAAGTCGTTTATTAAAACGCGGGTGTTCCCAAACCTTTCGTTTAAAATTTTCAGGAGAAGTACCCCGTCAAGCCCTCCAAGCGGGTGGTTCGAAACAAACATGTAGCGGCCGTCCGAAGGCAGGTTTTCTTCACCTTCAATATTGAACTTGATGTTGAGCAATTTTATGGCTTCTTCAACAAATTCAAGTCCTTTAAGATGGCCATGTTGTTGAAGAAAATCATTCAGCTCATCAAGGTGTAGAAGCTTTTCGAGCCAACGATATACAAATTTAGGAAGCCTGTGTGCGAGTTTTTCGTTTTTGCTCCGCACAAGTTCCTTAATATCAATTGGCTCCAGACTGTTCCCCTGTTTGTTCCTTGCCATTTTTTAAAATTTAGCGTCGAAATGTAGTAATTTTTTTAAAAAGATGACAATGTATGTTATTTTATTGCACAGGTTAATTTTGGTTAGAAAATTTTGAAAGTGTATGATCTGATTTTTATTCAGCATGTTTGATCGGCTTATAAACAAATTGTTGATAAGTTTTTTGAAATTTAAGGTGGAACGGGGTGGAATAAAGTGGAATAAAATTGTAATAAAGTGGAATAAGTTTTATTTTTGAATAAAATTTATAACGAATGTATGCCGGATTTCTCTAATCAATATCATGCAACTGTAGACGACAAGGGGCGCGTAGTGCTTCCTGCTGCCTATAAGCGTGAGATGGGGGAGGCTTTCAACAGGGTTTTTGCAATTGAAATTGATCCTTATGAAAAATGCCTTAACCTCTATCCGCTAAGTTCATGGGAGAAACGCCTGGCATTTATCCGTTCACGTTTAAACCCGAATGATCCGCGGCATAGCCGGCTTCTCGATAAATTTTACCAAAGTTTTGTAAAAACAAATGTAGCTGAAAATGGCCGGGTTAACATACCCAATTCGTTTCTCGATAAAATGGGAATCGACCGCGATGTAGTATTTACCGGTCAGGGCGACCGTATAAGGCTTTGGGAGGCCAAGGCATACGAAGCTGCCA
Organism: Prolixibacteraceae bacterium; assembly: GCA_018399395.1. GTDB lineage: Bacteria > Bacteroidota > Bacteroidia > Bacteroidales > Prolixibacteraceae > Roseimarinus. Next base: position 10,429 of record JAGYOI010000009.1, on the reverse strand, counting down.
TGTTGCCCGACGAAGAATACCCGGCATTGTTTGAGGAATTGCTCGGCGGCGGCATGAACCCCAATGACCAATGACCAATGCTGGACGCTTTGCGGCCAGTCCCGATTTTACATCGGGAACCAATTTACTAATGACTAAATGACAAATTGACAAATGACAACAGACTACCACATACCGGTTTTATTAAACGAATGCATCGAAGGTCTTGCGATTAAGCCAGATGGCATATATGTTGATGTAACCTATGGTGGTGGCGGTCATTCAGCAAAAATACTTGATAAGCTTACTACCGGTAAGCTTATTGCATTCGACCAGGATGTGGATGCTTTGGCAAATGTCCCCGACGATGAGCGGTTGATATTTGTTCAGCATAATTTCAAATACCTGAAAAACTTTCTCGCGTATTATGGAATTGACCAGGTTGATGGCATTTTAGCCGACCTGGGGGTTTCATCGCACGATTTTGATGAAGCCGGGCGTGGATTTTCGTTCCGGTTTGATGGCGCGCTGGATATGCGTATGAACCAAACCGGTGGGTTAACAGCTGCAACAGTTGTAAATGAATACGATGAAGCTGATTTGATTCGGATTTTTAGGCAGTATGGCGAACTGAAAAGTGCACGAAGGGCTGCGGCCGAAATTGTTAAAGCGCGCGAAGAAAGACCGGTTGAAACAACAACCCGCTTGAAAGAAGTGCTTGAAAAGCTCGTTCCACAAAAGGCATCATCAAAGTTTTTGGCAAAAGTATTTCAGGCACTCCGTATCGAGGTGAATGGCGAAATTGATGTCCTCCGCAATCTTTTAATCGACTCGCATGAGGTTTTAAGGTCAGGTGGGCGTTTTGTTGTCATTAGCTATCATTCGCTCGAAGACCGCCTTGTTAAAAATTTTTTTCAACGCGGCGGGTTCGATAAAGATGTTGAAAAAGACTTTTATGGTAATCCAAAAACTAAGTTTAAAGTCGTTGATAAGTTAATTGTGCCCGGCGAGGAAGAAATTGAAATGAATTCAAGGGCACGAAGTGCAAAATTAAGGGTAGCTGAAAAAATATAATGGCAAAAAAAGGCAAACATAAAAAAGTTGGTTTCCGGGATGTGCTTCTCGGTAGCGTTTTTCTGAATAAAGAAGTGGTACGCTGGTTGCCTTTTGTAGGTATGCTTGTTTTAATGGGGCTCGTAATGATATCGAACCGGTACAAGGGTGAGAAGATATTGCGGGAACTTGTAGAGGTACAGGAAGAAGTGAAAGAATTGCGTTCAGAATCTTCCACAATTGAGGCTGAGCTTATGAACATGAGCCGTTATTCTGAAATTCTGAAAAGTGTAAATCAAAAAGGATTGGGGCTTAAGCAGCCCTCTGTTCCGCCTGTAAAAATAAAAGTTGACAAATAATATATGGATCTACGTCGTATCATATTAGCTCGTTATTCGGTAATACTGGCATTGGTGTTGGTGTTCTCGTTTATGGTAGTGGGGCGTATTGTTTATATACAAATGTCAACCGGCGAAAAATGGGAAGGCAAATTGCAAACCCTTGAAAATAAAACTGAAGTTATTTATGGCGACCGCGGGAATATTTGCAGTTCAAGTGGCCGTGTATTAGCTACTTCAGTTCCGTTTTACGAACTGCGATTCGATTTGGCAGCTCCCGGCGTAGGCGAGGTGTTTGACGAGAATGTAGGGGCTTTGGCGGCTAAGCTTTCCAATATATTTACCGATCGTTCAGCCTGGCAGTTTAAGTCGCAATTACAAAAGGCTTACCGAAATGGTGAGCGCTATCACCTTGTTCATCCGCGTAAAGTGAACTACGATGAACTGCAGCGGATAAAAGAGTTTCCTATTTTTAAGCGTGGAGCATACCGTGGGGGATTTATTGCAGAGCAGGAATACATCAGGTTTACGCCTCATGGTAATCTCGCTTATCGTACGATTGGCCTGATGAACAAAGGGGCTTATGGTGGAATGCTTGGGAGTATTGGAATTTCGGGAATCGAAGCTCAGTTTGAAGGATATTTGCGTGGGGAAGAAGGACTTGCTGTACGGCAAAACCTCTCGGGGCGCTGGGTTAACATAAGTACAGTAGAGCCCGAAAACGGAAATGATGTAATTACTACCATCGATATTTATTTGCAGGATGTGGTTGAGAGTGCTTTGCGTAAGCAGTTGGTGAAAAGCGAGGCTGAATATGGAACGGCTGTGCTAATGGAAGTTGAAACAGGCAAGGTTCGTGCGATATCAAACCTGACAAGTCACAATGGCGGTTATGCCGAAACTTATAACTGGGCCATTGGTCACCAGGGGAGCAACGAGCCGGGTTCAACTTTCAAATTAATTTCAATGATGGTTGCACTTGATGAAGCCAAAATCGACACTTCTGATGTGTATGACACCGAGGATGGAAAGTGGAAGATTTACGACCGTACAATTTACGACAGTGATTATGGTTATGGGGAACACGGCAAGAAAACCGTTAAAGAAATATTTGAGCACTCTTCAAATGTGGGAGTTGCCAAAATAATACAGGAACATTATGGCGACCGCCCGCGCGAGTTTGTCGACAGGCTTTACAACCTGGGGTTGAACCGGCCTTTGGGGCTTGATTTCAGGGGTGAGGCCGAGCCGTGGGTAAAGTACCCCACCGATAAAAACTGGTGGGGGACATCGCTGGCATATTTAGCTCACGGATACGAAGTAAACCTTTCGCCCTTACATGTGCTGTCATTTTATAATGCAGTTGCCAACGATGGCAAAATGATGAAGCCAATGTTTGTTGAGGAAGTGCAGGCCAATGGCAGGACTATGAAAAAATTTAAGCCAGAGGTTATGCGTAACTCAATTTGCTCAAACGAAACCCTGGATAAGTTACAGGAAATGCTTGAAGGTGTGGTGACAAATGGAACTGCCCGAAGTTTGCAAAGCAAATTGTATTCGTTTGCTGGGAAAACCGGAACAGCTAAAATTATGGATACAGAACTGGGGTATGCGCATCATAAATACAGGGCATCTTTTGCCGGGTATTTTCCGGCCGATAACCCGAAATATTCATGTATAGTGGTTGTGTCAGAACCAAAAGGTTCATTTTACGGGGGTACTGTAGCCGGTCCTGTTTTCAGGGAGATTGCCGACTGTGTTTATACCACCGATTTGTCGCTTGATATTGCAAATAACACCAATGATGGTGAGAATCAGGTTCCGGATTTTTTAAATGGTGATGCAACCAATACTTTGAAAGTTTTTAATGAATTAGATATCCCCTATTCAGGGAACGTTGAAAAGGCCGACTGGGTGAAAGTGAACGAAAATAATAATCGGGTTGGCCTTGAACCACATAATGTTGAGAAATACAAAATGCCTGATGTTGTTGGGATGGGGGCTGCCGATGCCATCTATCTTATCGAAAGATCAGGCATGAAGTCGAAACTTAAAGGCGTGGGGAAAGTGCGAAAGCAATTTCCATTGCCGGGTGCAAACTGCCGCGAAGGTCAGTTGGTATATCTCGACCTGGGATAGATAGTGAACACAAATTGCAACAGTTGAACAAGAATGTATGATTAATTTGAACGAATTAACGAATGGATTTACAGTATCAGAGGTAGTTGGAAATAAAGAAGTGGAGATTACAGGCCTTGAATTTGACTCACGCAAAGTAGGCAAGGGGTCATTGTTTGTTGCTGTAAGAGGGACCATTACCGACGGGCACCAGTTTATTAAAAAAGCCGTTGAGGCAGGTGCCATTGCTGTTTTATGTGAAACCCTTCCGGATGAAATAACCGAAGGGGTAACGTACATGAAAACTGAAAATACGGCTGTTGCACTGGGGCATGTGGCATCTGCATTTTATGGTTATCCATCCAGAAGGATGAAGCTTGTGGGTGTAACCGGAACAAATGGTAAAACAACCATTGCATCTCTTTTACACCAAATGATCCAAAATATTGGGCAAAAAGCCGGGCTCATTTCAACAATTACTTACAAGGTTGGCGATATAGAATACCCTTCGTCGCATACCACACCCGATCCGCTAACCCTTAACCGGTTGATGCAGGAAATGGCCGATAGTGGTTGTGATTATTGTTTTATGGAAGTTAGTTCCCATGCAATTGATCAGGAACGTATATCAGGTCTTGATTTTGATGGCGCTGTTTTTACCAATATCTCGCACGACCATCTCGACTATCACAAAACATTCAGTGCATACATAAAAGCGAAAAAGCAATTCTTCGACAGGCTTAAACCTGAAGCGTTTGCCCTTTCAAATGTCGATGATAAGAACGGTTTAGTGATGCTTCAAAATACTAATGCACAAAAAGAAACGTATTCGTTGCGAAGTATGGCAACCTTTAAAAATAAAATTTTAGAATCATTCTTCGATGGTACCCTGATGGCTTTTGACGGGAAAGAAGTATGGACCCATTTCGTAGGTAAATTTAACGCATATAATCTTTTGGCCGTTTATGGGTCAGCATTGTTGCTCGGTTTTGAACAAACAGCGGTATTGGTTGAAATCAGTAAGCTTAAGCCGGTAGCTGGGCGTTTTGAGGTGGTCCGTTCTCCCGACGAGAAGTTTGCCATTGTTGATTATGCCCACACACCTGATGCGCTTGAAAATGTATTGTCAACAATTGCCGGAGTACGGACCCGCAACGAGAATTTGATTTGCATTGTAGGCGCCGGTGGCGATCGTGATAAAACTAAGCGTCCTGAAATGGCAGCAATCGCATGTAAGTATAGCGATAAAATTATCCTAACCTCCGATAATCCACGTAGCGAAAAGCCTGAAGATATTATTGAAGATATGAAACCGGGAATTGATGCATTAAGCAAAAAAAACACACTGGTTATTGTCGACCGGCGTGAAGCTATCAAAACAGCAGCCATGCTTGCACAATCGGGCGATATTATTCTTATTGCCGGTAAGGGGCACGAGACCTATCAGGAGGTTAAAGGTGTAAGGCATCATTTCGACGATAAGGAAGAAGTACAAAAAGCTTTTGGCATCATTTAAATTAAAATAACATGTTGTACTACTTGTATGAATTAATAGAGCATTTAGATATTCCGGGACTTGGGATTATGCAGTATATCTCGTTTCGGGCAGCGGCATCGGTAATTTTGTCGCTCATTATTACGTTGGTGTTTGGTAAAAAAATTATCCGTTTACTTCAACGCAAACAAATTGGCGAAGAGGTTCGCGACCTGGGGCTCGAAGGGCAGTTGCAAAAAAAAGGGACACCAACAATGGGTGGTATAATTATTTTGGCTTCCATTCTTATCCCTACATTATTGTTTGCAAGGCTCGATAATATCTACATCTGGTTAATGATTATTACAACTGTATGGCTCGGGACTATCGGGTTTGTTGATGATTATATAAAAGTATTTAAAAAAGATAAAGAGGGGCTTGCAGGGAAATTTAAAATTCTGGGGCAGGTTTCATTGGCTTTGATTGTAGGTGCTACGCTCTTTTTCAACGACGATGTTGTAGTGCGTGAAAAGGTGAAAGATGCCGATGGCAAATATATAACCGAAGTTGTGGTTGACAACCAAACCGGTCAGCGTGTAGTGCATTATAAAACCGAAGATGTAAAGTCAACACGTACTACTATCCCCTTTGTTAAAAACCAGGAACTTGATTACCGCTTTTTCGTTCGTTTCCTGCCCGATAGCTGGGAGGATATTGCAGTCTGGATTTTTTATATTCTGGTAATAACTTTCATTATCACAGCTGTTTCAAATGCCACCAATCTAACCGATGGACTCGACGGGCTGGCTGCAGGAACAACCTCAATAAGCGGGCTCACGCTGGGGATCTTGGCCTATGTGAGTGGTCACGTGATTTTGGCCGATTATCTCAATATAATGTATATCCCCAATATAGGTGAACTTACAGTGTTTGTGGCCGCGTTTATCGGAGCTACCGTTGGTTTCCTTTGGTTTAATGCGTTTCCGGCACAAGTATTTATGGGCGATACCGGTAGTCTTGCTCTTGGAGGTATTCTTGCCGTGTTTGCTATTATTATCCGTAAAGAAATAATGATACCAATATTCTGCGGGGTGCTGGTAGCCGAAAATTTGTCGGTAGTGCTGCAAGTGAGCTATTTCAAGCATACAAAACGAAAGTATGGCGAGGGAAAAAGAATTTTTTTGATGTCGCCATTACACCATCATTATCAGAAAAAAGGGTATCACGAATCTAAAATAGTAACACGATTTTGGATTATCGCCATATTACTGGCTGTAATTAGTATTGTAACATTGAAAGTACGATAAAAAGAATGAGCGAGCGATTAGTCATATTAGGTGCAGGCGAAAGCGGTGTGGGTGCTGCCTTACTCGGTAAGGCCAAAGGCTTTGAGGTTTTTGTTTCTGACATGGGAGCCCTGAAAGACAATTACCGCGATGAGCTCAACGATGCTGGAATTGCCTTTGAAGAAGGCCGTCACTCAACTGGGCTTATACTAAATGCATCGCTTGTGGTTAAAAGTCCGGGCATCCCCGATAACGTACCAATCATTCGTGAACTGAAGAATAAAAATATCCCTGTGGTTTCTGAAATAGAATTTGCCGGGCGATATACATCGGCAAAAAAGATTTGCGTAACAGGTAGCAATGGTAAAACCACCACAACTACCATGATTTATGAGATGTTGAAACTTGGCGGACATAATGTTGGGCTGGCTGGTAACATCGGGCAAAGTTTTGCACGCCAGGTGGCAACCATGGATTATTCGTATTATGTGCTTGAGCTCAGTAGTTTTCAGCTTGACGGGATGTTCGAATTTAAAGCTGATGTCGCTGTTTTGATGAACATCACGCCCGATCACCTCGACCGTTACAACAATAACATGCAGGAATACATCAATTCGAAGTTTAGGATTATTCAAAATCAAAGGGTCAATGATGTATTCATCTTCTTTGCTGATGACGAACTAATTGCGAGAGAGATAAAAACACGTGAAGCAACGCAAATGCTGGCACCATTTTCATTCAGCCGGATATTAACAAAAAATGGCGCATACGTGATTAACGATAAAATGATAGTGAATTACAACCAAAATAAATTTGAAATGACGATTTACGATTTAGCCCTTCAAGGCAAGCATAACCTTTGCAATTCAATGGCAGCAGCTATTGTTGGCAAGGTTGCGGATATACGAAATGAGTTCATACGCGAATGCCTTACCGGGTTTGCAGGTGTTGAACATCGTCTTGAAAAATATATTTCGGTGCACGGCATCGAATTTATAAATGATTCGAAAGCTACTAATATCAATTCTGCTTGGTATGCACTTGAGTCGATGACCAAACCTACGGTGTGGATTGTAGGGGGCGTTGATAAAGGTAACGATTACAGCGAACTGACTGAGCTGGTTAAAGAGAAAGTGCGTGCAATAATTTGCCTGGGTAAGGACAATACTAAAATTGTAAATGCTTTTGCCGGTGTAGTACCCGATATAGTTGAAACAGAAAGCATGCAACATGCTGTGAAATCAGCTTATTTCATGGCTGAAAAGGGCGATGTTGTATTGTTGTCGCCGGCTTGCGCCAGTTTCGACCTGTTTAATAATTATGAAGAGCGTGGTAAAATGTTTAAAGAAGAAGTAAGGAACTTGTAAATATGAACAAACTGTTTAGCATATTAAAAGGTGACAGGGTAATATGGTTTGTCCTGGTGTTGTTGTCTATGTTTTCATTGCTGGTAGTATACAGTTCAACGGGATCGCTGGCATACCGTGAAATGGAAGGAAATACTTTCTTCTACCTGTTTAAGCAATTTGGGATGACGCTAATTGGGTTTGGTGTTATCGTGTTAATTGTTAATGTTATACCTGTGAAGTTTATGTCGATTTTCTCACCTTTGATGCTAATTGTTTCGCTAATTTTTATCGCTATTGCATTGGTGTTGAATATTGGGGCTGAAGCTACAGGGCGTACATTTAGCCTCGGTCCAATATCGTTCCAGCCGGCCGAGCTTGCTAAAATATCGCTGATATTATTTGTTTCGCGGATGCTGGCCAATAACCAGGATCAGGAGAATAAACCATCACGGCGTACTTTTTATTGGGTGCTTGGAGTTAGTGGGGTTACTTGTCTGGCAATTTCAATGGCAAACTTTTCAACTGCCGCAATTCTATTTGCAACGGTTATGATTGTAATGTTTGTAGGACGTGTGCCCATTAAATACCTGCTGGCCACGGTTGGTGCAGGTGTGGCAGTTGTGGCTCTGTTTTATGTGTTGGCATCGCATGTCGACCTAGGGCGTATTGATACTGTTCGCGGACGTATCGACCGCTATATTTACGGGGACCCGAATTCTGAAATTGGCATGACACAGGCCGATTATGCTGAAATGGCAATTTATAACGGGGGGCGTTTTGGTACAGGCCCCGGTGGTAGTGAAGTACGTAATCACATGGCTGCGGCTTTCAACGATTTTATTTTTGCCATTTTGATTGAAGAATATGGCTGGTTCAGCTTTTTGGTTGTATTGGGATATGTAATAATTGCAGCCCGTTCGGGGGTGATTATTAATCAAAGTAAACGAACATTCCCGGCGTTCATGGTTGCCGGGCTCACGTCAATGTTGCTTTTGCAGGCTATGACAAATATGGGGGTTGCAGTTGGCTTACTTCCGGTTACCGGACAAACACTACCATGGGTGAGTATGGGGGGAACATCAACCATTTTTACAGCTACCGCTTTTGGGTGTATACTCAGGGTTAGTTACCAGAATAAAGTTGAAAAAAGCAATAACAAACCATTGGTTGACCTTGCAGATGATGTGCCCGAGGAAGACCAGGCTTTTGCCGAAGTAGGGGCTATTGATTAAAAAGAAATTGGTATGGAGCAAAATTTGAAAATAATTATCAGCGGCGGAGGTACCGGGGGGCATATTTTCCCGGCATTGTCGATTGCAGGTGCCATAAAACAACTGGCACCCGATACCGAATTCTTGTTTGTGGGTGCCGAAGGCCGTATGGAAATGGAACGTGTGCCAGCTGCAGGATACGATATTGTAGGCCTTCCTGTTATGGGATTTCCACGCAAGCCTGGAGGTAAAATGCTCACTTTCTTTCTCAAACTGAGGCAAAGTATGAAGAAAGCACGCTCGGTAATAAACAATTTTCAGCCCGATGTGGTCGTGGGCGTAGGTGGATATGCCAGTGGTCCGGTGTTGCGGGCCGCTGCAAAAATGAAAATACCTACACTCATTCAGGAGCAGAATTCATACGCGGGAATAACCAACCGCCTGCTGGCAAAGAAAGCCCGCAAAATATGTGTGGCCTACGATAATATGGATAAATATTTTCCGACTTCAAAAATTGTTTTCACGGGTAATCCGGTTCGTAAAGAATTGCTTGAAGGATTATCAAAAGTTGATGAAGCACGCACTTTTTATAAGCTCGACCCGGACAAGAAGGTGTTGCTGGTAGTTGGTGGCAGCCTGGGTGCACGTACCATAAACCAAAGCATGATGCACGGTTTGGAACAATTGAAAAACAGTAATATTGAAGTGATATGGCAAACAGGTAAGTTTTATTTCGATTCGATTATAAAAGAGCTCGAAGGGAAAGAGGTGCCAAACGTGCACGTACATCAGTTTTTATCGAGAATGGATCTCGCTTATGCGGTAGCCGATATGGTAATATCAAGGGCCGGGGCCGGAACAATTTCTGAATTGTGTTTAATGAAGAAGCCTTCTTTTTTGGTGCCTTCACCCAATGTGGCCGAAGATCATCAAACCAAAAATGCACTGGCACTGGCCGATAAGACTGCGGCAATAATGATAGCCGACAACGAAGCTGTTGAAAAATTAGTACCCGAAGCTTTACAGTCAATCCAAAAAGATGATTTACTGATAGAATTATCACAAAATATTGAAAAAATGGCAAAGCCCGATGCGGCTGCCGATATTGCAAGAATGGTTATAGAATTAGCAAAGCAAAAATGATTGATTTTAACAACATATCGAACCTTTATTTTCTGGGCATTGGCGGCATTGGCATGAGTGCCCTGGCCCGTTTTTCCAAAGCACAGGGTAAAAACGTGGCCGGGTACGACTTAACGCCCAGTCCGCTTACCAAAAAGCTCGAAGAAGAGGGTATTGCTGTTCACTATACCGACGATATCAATCAATTACCCAATACATATCAATCAGTCAATTCGTTGGTAGTCCGTACTCCGGCTGTCCCCGAATCGCTTAACGAGTATAAGTGGCTATCGGGCAGGGGTTACCATATTGTAAAACGGAGTGAATTACTGGGATTCCTGACTACCGGCCACTATTGTGTGGCGGTAGCCGGGACTCACGGTAAAACATCGGTGTCGACTATGATTGCACATTTATTATACGAATCGGGTGTCGATGTAGGAGCTTTTCTGGGTGGAATTTCACGTAATTTCGATTCCAACCTGGTTTTGCCCAGGTA
>JAGYOI010000089.1 GCA_018399395.1 Prolixibacteraceae bacterium | reverse complement strand
CTCTACTACTTATATTAACCAATTACACGACTTACTTCGTAAAACAATACATGTGAGATTTATGAAATTGCGTTTACCTCTTGTTGGTAAAAGTGAAACAGCGGCACCATTCTATATCATTATTTTATTGTTTATTTCTAACTGTTATTGTTTCTAACTGTTATTGTTTCTACATAAGTTTCGTTATTATTTCGAAATAAAGAACTTATGGCGTTAATACTCATCACCCTTTTCAATTTCGATTTAAGCGGAATAATTTCTTCCTCTTTTGAATTATTTCTTTTTAACCACTTTTTGAAAGAAATGGTTTTTCCTTCAGTCTTTTGCTGTCTATTTTGTTTTTCTTCCCACTTGGGGTCGAACAACATAGCTGTACACAAACACTTAGAACGTTGGGTACGCATGAGTATATCGTAATTCACACAACTCTGGCACCCTTTCCAAAACGCCTGGTCGTCGGTTAATTCAGAAAAAGTTACCGGTTTGTAACCAAGTTCTGAATTTATTTTCATTACCGCCAGACCAGTTGTAAGTCCAAATATTTTCGCTTCCGGAAATTTTTCTCTCGAAAGCTCAAAAGCCTTTTCCTTGATTCGCTTTGCAAGCCCTATTCCACGGAATTGCTTAGCCACAATTAAACCAGAATTTGCCACAAACTTATTGTGGCTCCACGATTCAATATAACAGAATCCGGCAAAGGTATCACCGTCGAGGGCAATCACAGCTTTACCTTCATTCATCTTCGATGTAATATAATCGTCAGTCCGGCGTGCAATACCGGTCCCCCTTTCCTCAGAAGCATGTTGTATGGTATCGTTAATTTCAGAAACATACTTAACATGCTCACTGGTTGCAACTTCAACTGTTATTTTATACTTTTTCTCCATTCTACTCCCCTGACTAAATCAAACGTCCTTTTAAATTTGGCATCACGTTCTCTAAAAAAGTAAAAACATCGGTTCGTTCAACGCCTTCTCTCATTACCATAAAAATAGTATCGTCGCCGGCAATGGTACCCAAAAACTCATACGGATTTGCCGAGTCGATAATTGCAGCTATACTACTGGCATAAGCCGGTTTGGTTTTAATGACAGCCATATTCAACGAAAAATCGATGGACAAAAATCCGTCGGCCAAAAAATTGACACCCGATTGAGATGAATTTTCCTTACCAGAAGCCCCTCCCGGCAATACATATACATATTTCCCCTGCGGGTCGGGACTCTTAGCAATTTTCAATGCTTTCAAATCTCTTGACAAGGTTGCCTGGGTCATATCAAATCCTTCATGTTTTAATAACATAAGCAATTGTTCCTGTCCTGTTACTTTATTTTCAGTAACAATCCTGCGTATTGCAACTTGTCTCTCTAAACGTGCTTTCATTCAAAAGTGAATAAATATTCATTTACAGTGCAAACTTATTCATTTATTTATACAAACCAAGTTATTTTTCAAGAAAGTTTATTATTTTTGTCGCAGTTTAACTTTTGATTTAAAATAAGAAGTGGTTATAATTCATCAATATAAAAGAATTGAAACAAAATGCGTTTGGCTGTCATAAGCAGCAAGGCGCATTTTTTTTATATAAATGTTTTTAAATGTTATCAACCTTGAAGAAAGCAAAATTAATTCTGGAAGACGGTACCGAGTTTATCGGGAAATCGTTTGGCAGTGAGAAATCGATAGCCGGAGAAGTTGTATTCTACACGGCTATGGTAGGGTATCCTGAAAGTTTGACCGACCCCTCATATATCGGACAGATTTTAGTATCTACTTTTCCTATGATTGGAAATTATGGGGTACCAAACGACTCGGAGACTGATGGTGTGCATGATTTTTTTGAGTCGGACAAAATTCATGCTTCAGCGCTTATTATTTCTGACTATTCGGTTGAATACAGTCATTGGAATGCCGGAAAAAGCCTTGGCCAATGGCTTAAAGAGAATGATGTTCCCGGGTTATTCGACATCGACACACGAGCATTAACCAAAATGCTTCGTGAAAAAGGGTCGATGCTGGGAAAGATTGAGTTTGAAGATGAACCGGTTGAATTTTACGACCCCAACCTTGAGAATCTGGTTGCAAGGGCCAGTATATCCGAACCGCAAACTTATGGTAACGGAGAATATAAAGTTTTGTTGGTTGATTGCGGAACGAAAAACAATATAATTCGTTGTTTGATAAACCGTGGAGCTACCGTTAAAAGGGTTCCATGGGATTACGATTATTCTAACGAAGAATACGACGGGCTTTTCATATCGAATGGCCCGGGCGACCCGGCCATGTGCGACCAAACTGTTAATTATTTGAGCAAAGCACTTGATGACAGCAAGCCCATCATGGGAATATGTTTGGGAAACCAACTACTTGCCCGTGCCTCAGGAGCCCAAACATACAAAATGAAATACGGTCATCGCAGCCACAACCAGCCTGTGCTGCTCAACGGCACCAACCGTTGTTTTATCACATCCCAAAACCATGGATACGCAATCGATAACGAGACCCTATCAGGTGAATGGGAACCATTGTTCGTTAATGTAAACGATAAATCGAACGAAGGTATCAGGCACAAAACAAAACCGTTTTTCTCAACACAGTTTCATCCCGAAGCTGCAAGTGGACCGGTTGATACCGAATTCCTGTTTGATGATTTCATGGAGAACATTAAAAAGAGCAAATAACATAAGCAACAAAACAAACAAGGCATAAAGCATTGAAAAATGGTACAATTTAAATCACATATAAAAAAGGCAATTGTTCTGGGTTCAGGCGCTCTTAAAATCGGAGAAGCCGGCGAGTTTGATTACTCGGGATCACAGGCATTAAAAGCACTTAAAGAAGAAGGCGTTGAAACCATTCTGATTAACCCGAATATTGCAACAATACAGACTTCGGAAGAAATTGCCGATAAAATATATTTTCTTCCGGTTACAGCCTATTTTGTCGAGCAGGTAATCAAAAAAGAAAAGCCACAGGGCATTTTATTGGCATTTGGCGGGCAAACTGCACTTAATTGTGGCGTTGAGCTTTACGAAAATGGCATTCTCGAAAAATACAACCTCGAAGTTGTAGGTACACCGGTACAGTCGATTATTGACACCGAAGATCGCGATATTTTCTCCAATATACTGAAAAGCATTGATGTAAAAACACCAAAAAGCATCGCTTGTGCCAATATGGCTGAAGCAAAAGCCGCGGTTGAAAAAGTAGGTTTTCCTATTATTATTCGTGCCGCTTATACGCTTGGTGGAATGGGCTCGGGCTTTTGCGACAACATGGAAGAGCTTGAGACAAGAGCTGATAATGCCTTTTCATACTCAAAACAAATTTTGATCGAGGAATCAATCAAAGGCTGGAAAGAAGTAGAATACGAAGTGGTACGCGACCAGTACGACAACTGCATTACCGTGTGTAACATGGAAAACTTCGACCCGCTGGGAATCCATACCGGCGAAAGTATTGTTGTTGCCCCATCGCAAACCTTAACCAACAAAGAATATCATAAATTACGCGAACTTTCTATTCGCATTATCCGTCGCATTGGCGTAGTTGGCGAATGCAACGTACAGTTTGCCCTCGACCCGTTCAGCGAAGATTACCGTGTAATTGAAGTAAACGCCCGCCTTAGCCGCTCTTCGGCACTGGCATCGAAAGCTACTGGTTACCCGTTGGCTTTTGTTGCTGCAAAATTAGGTATGGGCTACGGCTTGCACGAACTTCAAAATACGGTAACAAAAGTAACCACCGCATGTTTTGAGCCGGCACTCGACTATGTGGTTTGCAAAATTCCGCGCTGGGATTTAAGCAAGTTCAGCGGTGTATCAAAACAGTTGGGCAGTTCCATGAAATCGGTAGGTGAAATTATGTCGATTGGCCGAAACTTTGAAGAAGCCATCCAGAAAGGCCTCCGCATGATTGGTCTCGGGATGCACGGTTTTGTTGGTAATAACGAAGAAATTACCATCGATGCTATTGAAGAAGAACTGATTCACCCGACCGACAGAAGAATATTTGCCATTGCAGAAGCTTTTCATCGTGGTTTTACGGTTGAAGATATTTACCAGAAAACAAAAATCGACCGTTGGTTTCTACACAAATTGCAAAATATTTACAATTTGCGTAACGAACTCATAAAACACGACCAACTGAATGCCATTCCTGATGAAATTTTACTTCAGGCAAAAAAAATGGGATTCTCCGATTTTCAGATCGCCCGAATGGTTTTGAACCCAAAAAGCAAAAACATGCAGGACGGGGTACTGTTGGTACGCGAACACAGGAAGAACAAAGGAATCACTCCGTTTATCAAACAAATTGACACCCTTGCAGGCGAATACCCCGCCCTTACCAATTATTTATACGTTACTTACAATGCAAGCGAAAATGATATTGATTTTCAGCATGACAACAAAGCGGTTGTTGTACTGGGCTCGGGAGCATACCGCATAGGCTCATCGGTTGAATTCGACTGGTGCGGGGTAAATGCCATCAATACCGTTCGTAAAGAAGGTTACCGCTCCATAATGATTAACTACAACCCCGAAACCGTAAGTACCGATTACGACAATTGCGACCGGCTGTACTTCGATGAACTTTCGTTTGAGCGGGTGATGGATATTGTTGATTTAGAAAAGCCAATGGGAACCATTGTTTCAACCGGCGGACAAATTCCTAATTCACTGGCCACAAAACTTAATAGTCAGAATGTACCAATATTAGGCACTTCGGCTGCAAAAATTGACAACGCCGAAGACCGCCAGAAGTTTTCAACACTACTGGATAATATTGGCGTTGACCAGCCACGCTGGAATGAGCTGACTACTTTTGAAGATATTGAAAAGTTTATTGATGAAGTTGGCTTCCCTGTATTGATACGCCCATCGTACGTTCTATCAGGGGCTGCAATGAACGTGGTATCGAACCACGACCAGCTGGAAAATTTTCTAAAACTTGCATCTGATGTTTCAAAAGAACATCCCGTTGTAGTTTCTGAATTTATTGAACAGGCTAAAGAAATTGAAATTGATGCCGTGGCCGATAAAGGCGAAGTTATTGCCTATGCCATATCAGAACACGTTGAATTTGCCGGTGTACACTCGGGCGATGCCACCATGGTATTCCCCCCGCAAAAGCTTTACATCGAAACCATCAGAAGGGTTAAACGTATCGCCCGCGAGGTAGCCAAAGGGCTTGAAATTTCAGGCCCGTTCAACATGCAGTTGCTGGCCAAGGACAACGACATTAAAGTAATTGAATGTAACCTGCGTTCATCGAGAAGTTTCCCGTTTGTATCGAAGGTTATGAAACTCAATTTAATAGAGCTGGCAACAAAAATAATGCTTGGTGTTCCTTACGAAAAGCCTGATAAGTCGTTATTCGAACTTGACCATGTAGGGGTTAAGGCCCCGCAGTTTTCGTTCCACCGCTTGTTGAATGCCGATCCTGTACTGGGTGTTGACATGAGCTCAACCGGAGAAGTAGCCTGTATTGGAGACAATTACTACGAAGCAATGCTAAAATCGATGCTATCGGTTGGCTACAACATACCTAAAAAGAACATACTGATATCCTCGGGGCCAACCCGCTCAAAAGTAGAATTGCTGAAGTCGGCCGGCATGTTGGTTGATAAAGGCTTTAACTTATTTGCTACCGAAGGAACAGCACGCTTTTTCAGGGACAACAACATAGAATGTACAACACTTTACTGGCCCGATGAAGAAGACCGTAAACCCAATACGATTGACTACATTAAAGAAAAGAAACTTGATCTGGTAATTAATATACCCAAAGATCATACAAAGCGCGAGTTAAGCAACGGATACCGTATCCGCCGTAATGCCATTGATTTTAACATACCGCTTATTACCAATGCGCGTGTGGCCAGCGCGTTTATTTATTCATTCTGCAAATACAACATCGAAGATTTATCGATTAAGAGTTGGAATGAATACAAATAGAAATAAAAGATTATGAAGAAAACATTGATAATTGGTGCCAGCACAAAACCTGAAAGGTATTCATACAAAGCAGCTCAAAAGCTTCTCAACCACGGTCATCCCATCGAAATGATCGGCAGAAAAGAAGATGTGCTTTTTGACAATCCCATTAAAGCCGAAAAAATTAAAATTGACAACCTGCACACGGTCACACTATACCTGTCACCCAGGTTTCAGGCTGAATATTACGATTATATTTT
>JAGYOI010000088.1 GCA_018399395.1 Prolixibacteraceae bacterium | reverse complement strand
AAAGAAAAACGGGGAATTGTTTTGGGTGAACAAAGCCATTTCTCCGATAATTGATGCACACGGGAGAATATCTAACTTCGTGAGCGTGGCCGAAAATATAACCGAACGCAAAAAGGCTGAAGAAGAATTGATAGAGGCTAAAAAACGTGTAGAAGAGGTTGACCGGTTAAAAACGGCTTTTCTTGCCAATATGAGCCATGAATTACGCACCCCACTCAATGCCGTTATTGGCTTTTCTGAATTGATAGACCAGAATATGGCGAAAGAGCAAATTCTCGAATTTTCAGAAATCATAAACCAAAGCGGTAATCATTTGTTAGAGATTGTTGAGCAAATTTTTGATGTGTCGTTGCTCGAAACCGGTAACTTGTCAATAAGTTTTAAGGATATAGACCTAGTACGTTTATTTGGTGAAATTAACCGTGAAGTTAAAAAGAAACTATCGAAACATGGGAAAGAACATTTATCGGTTGATGTTAAATTACCGGAGGGTGTGCAGGAATTCATAGTCTACACCGATAGAAAACGAATTCATCAGGTGTTGTTGAACTTATTGGACAATGCAATTAAATTTACAAAAAAAGGCGGTGTGCAATATGGTTTTGAACCTGATAACAGTGAAGTACTGTTTTGGGTTAAAGATACTGGTATCGGGATATCAGAAGAAAAGCAACGAATGATATTTCACATGTTTAACCAGGTTGAACAATCGTATACCCGTGAAACAGGAGGCCCCGGTATTGGGTTAACCGTTTCACAAAAACTAATTGAGTTGCTTGGTGGTAAAATGTGGTTGGAAAGCGATCCCGAGGGAACATCGGGAGAAAAAGGCAGTACGTTTTATTTCTCCATCCCAATTAACGAAAGGAAATAATTATGCAGTTTGACCCTTTGTCATTATCATTTACCCTTGCTTTGATATATCTTGTTGCTGCTTTTGCTTTAATGCTTGTTGGCAGCCGTATTAAGGTGTTTTCGGGTATAATATATTGGGGCACAGGTGCTTTGTTTGTTGCAATTGGTTTTTTCGGTTTTTTTCTGCGACAATTTTCCGAAATTGAAAATATGGCTGTTTTATTGTCGAATTTATTCCAGCTCATCGGCTTTGTTTTTTTGTACGAAGGCACACTTCGCTTCTTCGGACATCAAAGACGTTCTTTTCTGTTTCTTGTTTTAGCATTGGCTTTCATCCCTTTAATGCTTTATTTTACGCTCGTTGATAATAACCTGAAAATGCGCATTCTGATTTTCGCGTTGTCATTTTCAATATATTTTGCTTTTTTGGCTCATTTATTTTTCAGGGCTAAAAAGGGGCAGGGACGTAGTGCCGCAATTTATATTGGTTCAGCTTTATCTTTCATGTCGGTAGTGTTATTATTGCGTTTTCTTGTTGTAGCATTTGTCGATGTTGATTTATCATTTGAGGCCGGTAACCTGGGGAATTCTATTTTTTTCATTGTTGGAATAATAGTAACACTTTTTTTTGCTTTTGGCCTTGCTCTGCTTATCAGTCAGCGGTTGAATGATAAATTGTCAGGATCACGGAATCATTTTAAGTTAATTTTTGAAACCATTCCCGACCCAATTACCATAACTGAAAAAAATACTGGTAAAATAGTTGATGTAAACAGTGGTTTTGTGAAAACAACTGGTTATCAGCCTGAAGAGATTATTGGGGGCATACCGCTGGAAATAGGGCTATGGAAAGATCCAGGTGAGCGTGAACTGTTTTTCTGTGAAATTGAAGAAAAGGGATATTGCTATAATTTTGAAACAACATTTAAGAACAAGGATGATGAAGAAGTTATCGCTTTGTTCTCGGGGGTCGTTTTCAATAACGAAGGGCGTGATTATTTGCTGAGTGTAGCGCATGTGATAACTGAAATACGAAAGGTTGAAGAAGAGGCCCTGGTGTTGAAGAGTGCGGTAGAACAAAGTCCGGCATCCATTGTCATTACCGATTCAAATGGATTAATCAAATATGTTAATCCATGGTTTACCAAAGTAACCGGCTATACCTACAATGAAGTAGTAGGGGAAACCCCCAGGGTGTTACAGTCGGGTAACATGCCAAAATCGTTTTATGCCGAAATGTGGACAACCATTCGCGAAGGCAAAAAATGGCATGGCGAATTTGAAAACCGCAAAAAGAATGGTGAAATTTTTTGGGAAAGCGCATCAATTTCAGGTTTAAAAAATGATAACGGAGAAGTTACCCACTTTGTAGCCGTAAAAGAAGATATTACCCAACGGAAAATATTTAATGAAGAGGTTCGCATTAAAAATCAACAATTAAATGAGTTGAACGCGCAGAAAGACCGCTTGTTCTCCATTATATCACACGATTTACGGGGGCCGTTTAATGGTTTTCTCGGACTTACCAACCTGATGGCCGATGATGCTGATAGCATGACCAAGGACGAAATGGTGGATATTGCTTCCGGCATCCGGAAATCGGCTTCGAACGTTTTCGAGTTATTGAACAATTTGCTCGACTGGTCGCGCAACCAGCAGGGTTTAATACCTTTCAGGCCTGAAAAAGTTAATGTAAACGATATGCTTGAGGATTGCTTTGAAGGCATTGAGGGTGTGGCCCGAAATAAGAATATTCAGCTTAATCTTTCAACAGGCAACGAACTTTTTTGTAATGGAGATGAAAATATGCTAAAAACCATCGTGCGTAACCTTGTTTCAAACGCGATGAAATTTACGCCCCGGGGTGGCATTGTTAAAGTTGATGTAGAAGAGGATGCCGGGTTTGTGAAATTTTCGATAACCGATAACGGTATAGGTATGTCAAAAGAAATGCTTGAAAAGCTGTTTCATATTGACAAAAAAATTAACCGGACAGGTACCGAAAATGAACCAAGCACCGGACTGGGTCTGATAATTTGTCATGACTTTGTAAAAAAGCATGGTGGTGAAATATGGGCAGAAAGTGATCCCGATGGAAAATCGGGAGGGAAGGGTACAACCTTTTATTTTACCGTTCCGGCTGCCCGTTAAGGAGGAAATGATTTTTATATTTGTTCGGCTATTTTAATTCTCACAGAATGAATAAATCACTTCGCAACCTTCAGTATTATAAATTCAGTGCATACGGCTTTGAATATTGGTGGTGGTCATTACTGTTTTTTACCGTGGTTTACCTGGTTGAGAATTTCAGAAAACCTATTATGACAGGGCTTGTGGCCGATGAAGTGCCCAACGAAATACTGGCTTCGGTGTTGTCGGCACAATCGCAACTAAAAACAGTGATAACCGTACTTATAGCACTGGTGATTGGTTTTGTGGCCGATTTTTTTGGGGTAGGTGTTGCCATTACTACCGTTTCGCTCATTCTTGGTTTAATTGTTCTTGTCATTCACTGGTATAAAAAATCGAACAAATAATTCGTATTTCGGGGATTATTGTTACTTTTTGGGCTCAATTAACCAAAAAGGAACATGGAAGAACAAATCAAGCAAATAGCCGAACGACTGAAAGGCCTGCGCGATGTGCTCGATGTCAGCATTGCTGATGCAGCACAAGTATGCGGGGTGAGTGAGGAAGATTATCAAAAGTATGAATCGGGGAAAACTGATATACCGGTTAGTATCCTACATGAAATTTCACAAAAATATGGTGTTGAACTAACCGTTTTACTCACCGGTGAAGAGCCCCATATGCACCGTTATGCGGTTACCCGAAAAAACAAAGGGGTGGGTGTTGAACGCACAAAAGCTTACAATTACGAATCGCTGGCACAAAATTTTATCAACCGAAAAGCCGAACCTTTTATTGTTACCTGCGAGCCGAAACCCGAACCGGCATCTTTAACGCTTAATGCCCACAGCGGTCAAGAATTTAATTACATCCTTGAAGGCCGGTTAAAGTTTGTTTTAAACAACAAAGAGATTATTCTCGAAGAAGGCGATTCGATTTATTTCGATTCGGGGCAGCCACACGGAATGCTTGCCCTCGACGGAAAACCCTGCCGCTTTATGGCCATCATTTTGTAAAACCAGCTAACCAAATTTAACCATGCAATTGTATAAAAAATACCTTGAAAAAGCGGATTTTGATTCGCTTGAAGATTTTCAAAATAATTTTAAAATAAATGTCCCCGATAATTTCAACTTTGCTTACGATGTGGTTGATGAATATGCCCGTATCGAGCCTCAGAAAATTGCACTGGTTTGGACCAACGACCAGGGCGAACACATCGATTTTACCTATGCCGACTTAAAAGAAAAAACCGACCAGGCTGCTTCTTTTTTCATGCAGCAGGGCATTGGCCACGCCGACAAAGTAATGCTGGTATTGAAGCGCCGCTACGAGTTTTGGTTTTCGGTGCTTGCACTGCACAAAATTGGTGCTGTGGCTATTCCGGCCACTCACCTGTTAACCGAAAAGGATATCATTTACCGCTGTAACGCTGCAAAAATAAAAGCGGTTGTGGCTGTTGGCGAGGATGTGGTAACGTCCCACATTGATAAGGCCATGCCCGATTGCCCCACGGTTGAAAAACGCATTTCGGTGGGGCCTGATTTTCCCGAAGGTTGGGTGGATTTTAATAAAGGCATTAGCGATGCACCGGCTTTTGTAAAGCCAGAAAAACCTTCGGAAAATGATGACTTGTTGTTTCTTTATTTCACTTCGGGAACTACCGGGCAGCCCAAAATGGTGGCGCACGATTATACTTATCCACTTGCACATATCGCCACGGCGGTTTTCTGGCAAAATGTTGAAGAAGACGGGCGTCACCTGACCATTGCCGATACCGGCTGGGCAAAGGCTGTGTGGGGAAAATTGTACGGGCAAATGCTGGCCGGGTGCAGTGTGTTTGTGTACGACCATCAAAAATTTAGCCCATCCGACATGCTTGAGGTGATTTCAAAATATAAGGTAACTTCATTTTGTGCGCCGCCAACCATTTACCGCTTTATGATTCGCGAAGATTTATCGAAGTACGACCTTTCATCGTTAAAATATTGTGTTACCGCGGGCGAAGCACTTAACCCTAAAGTTTACGAAACGTTTTACCAACATACCGGCATTAAATTGATGGAGGCCTTCGGGCAGACTGAATCGGTGGTACAGCTGGTTACTTTCCCCTGGATGGAGCCAAAGCCCGGTTCAATGGGTATTCCCGTACCATTGTACGATATCGACCTGGTGAATGCCGAAGGTGACTCATGTGAAGATGGCGAGCAGGGGCAAATAGCCATCCGTACAGGCAAAAAGCCGCCTCTTGGGCTGTTTAAAGGGTATTATCGCGACGAAGAGCGGACCCGTGAAACCTGGGATAACGGGGTATATTATACCGGCGACATTGCCTGGCGCGACGAAGATGGCTATTACTGGTTTGTAGGCCGTGCCGACGATGTGATTAAAAGTTCGGGGTACCGTATTGGCCCCTTCGAAGTTGAAAGTGCATTGATGACGCACCCCGCCGTGGTTGAATGTGCCGTAACCGGCACTCCCGACGAAATACGCGGGCAGGTGGTAAAAGCCACCATTGTTTTGGGTAAGGGATATGAACCCTCTGATGAGCTGGCTTCCGATATCCAAAACCATGTAAAAAAGGTTACGGCCCCGTATAAGTATCCGCGTATTGTTGAGTTTGTTGAAGCTTTACCAAAAACCATCAGTGGAAAAATTCGCCGTGTTGAAATACGTTGCGATAAAAAATAGGACGAAATGGAAACAGTAAAGCGCCTTCATGTTGTTGATGCCCTTCGTGGGTTTGCTATTGTTTCGATAATGCTTTTGCATAACATCGAACATTTCGATTTTTATTTTGAACCCACCGGCCTGCCACAGTGGATGCAGGCGATTGATGGTGCAATTTGGGACACCATGTTTTTTCTGTTCGGGGGGAAATCGTATGCCATTTTTGCTTTTTTGTTTGGCCTTACCTTTTATATACAGTCGAACAACAGCCGCAAACGGGGTAAGCCGTTCAAAGCCCGTTTCGCCTGGCGTTTGTTGCTTTTGCTCGGGTTTGGGATTATCAATTCAGCTTTCTATCAGGGCGACATTTTGTTTATCTATGCCATAATTGGTTTTTTTATGATTCCTTTTGAACGGATGGGTAACAAATGGGTGTTGATATCGGCAATTATTCTGATGCTCCAGCCTTACGAGTGGCTGAAATTGGCTGAAGGAATTCAAAATCCGGGAATGGTAATGTCCGACCCTGCTTCGTGGGCGTAT
>JAGYOI010000087.1 GCA_018399395.1 Prolixibacteraceae bacterium | reverse complement strand
AGGTTAAAGATTATGCCAAGAGAAAAGAAATGAGTGTAGAAGAAGTTGAGCGATTGTTGAATGCCGATTTGAATTACAAATAATAGTCCGGTTATTAACAATCTGCCCTTTTTGTTGATAAATAATTTTTGAAGCGGCTATAAAATTCAGTACTTTTGAATGTCTTTTAATTTAATTATATGGAACTGGGAAAACATATTTCTTATTTATTGCAATTTCACGAATGTGTTGTTGTTCCTGATTTTGGTGGTTTTATATCCAATTATAAACCTGCCGGGTACGATCGGATGCGTGAGGTGTTTTTGCCGCCCTCGAAGGAAGTTGTTTTTAATGCCAAAATTAAGAAGAACGATGGTTTGTTGATAAATTGCATTGTTGATAAAGAACAATGTACCTATCGGGATGCTGAAGGTTTAGTTGAGCGCTTTGTAGATAATGCCAGTCGCTTACTGAATAAAGGCGAAACGGTATCTCTTGAATCTGTTGGTAGTTTTCACTACGAGCCGTCAGGGGCAATAACATTTACAGCCGCACCAAAATTTGAATTTGCCGAAGCATACGGACTTGAGCCATTTAGTTTTGCCCCGGTTGAAAGCAAAAAAGAATCTGCAGAACGTTATCAGCACCCTGCAGTCCGTGCATTAAATACCCGTAAAGGATTTATAAAAATTGCTGCCGGAATCGCATTGGTGTTGGGGCTGTCTTTATTTCCACTCAGAAACAACAATACCGGAATGCAGTCTTCAAATGTTAACCCATTGCAGCTTTTTAGCCGTTCTGAAAATACACTTAATCAGGCTTCATCAGAAGAACTGACACTCGAAGACATCGAAAAAGTTGCTCCTTACGTTCTTGTTGGGGGGAGTTTTAGTCATCCCGACAATGCACGGCAATTGCAAGCAGAAATGATTAAGAAAGGCTTTAATGCCGAAGTGATTGAACACAAAAGCGGTTTGTACCGGGTTACTTTCGACTCGTACTTCGACCGCGATGAGGCTTTGAATGCAATGCGCACCTACCGTTCAGAACATCCTGAATCAAATGTGTGGGTGAGCACCAGATAAATTATTTATTACTCTGAATTTATAGAAGAGACTGCCTTTGGGCGGTCTTTTTTGTTTGCAGCTAATTGGTTCTTTTGTGTCAATTAAATATCTTTACAAGAAAAACAAAATGCGGTTGTCAGAAATAAATAAAAAATTGATGTGATAATTAAGACCCCTATGAATCAAAATCAACTTATAATTGAAACAGCAAAAGAAACAGGAATACCATTATGACTTCTATCCAAAAACCTGAAAATCTAAAGCATGGCGACACTGTCGGCATTGTTTCACCTGCCTCAAAAATTGACGAAAAGCATATAAAATCGGCTGTGGCGCAATTAGAGGCGCTTGGTTATAATGTTGTGGTGGGCACTTATGCCGCCGGGCAACATCATACATTTGCGGGCACCGATAAACAGCGTGCGTCCGATTTGCAAAAAATGCTTGATGACCTTGAGATAAAGGCCATTTTGTGTTCACGGGGCGGATATGGTACACTTCGAACTTTGCAGCATGTTTCGTGGGATGGGTTTAAGAAAAACCCAAAGTGGGTTGTGGGGTTTAGCGATATCACCGCCCTGCATTCCTCGTTGCATAATATGGGATATGCTTCGATACATGGTGTGATGACCGCTTATTTCACCAATGAAGGAAAACCTTCAAAAAGCCTTCAAACTTTGATGAATGCTTTAACCGGTATTCCAAATAAATATACGTTTGCCCACTCAAAATACAATGTTACCGGCGAAGCATCGGGTGTCGTTGTTGGTGGCAATTTGTCTGTACTGCTTAGTTTGCGTGGTACTCCCAGTGATATTGATACACGTGGCAAAATACTTTTTATTGAAGATTTGGCCGAATATCTGTATCACATCGACCGTATTATGATGAACCTGAAAACCGGCGGTATGCTTTCGGGTTTAAAAGGGTTAATTGTTGGTGGTTTTGCCGGACTTAAAGACAATGACACCCCGTTTGGAATGTCTTATGAAGAAATTATCCTCGATGCGGTCAGGGCGTATAATTTTCCGGTGGCTTTTAATTTCCCTGCCGGTCACCAACCTGAAAATTATGCTATAAAGATGGGGTGTGAAGCAAAGCTATCGGTAACTGAAAAAGGAACAGAATTCCATCAAAAATAAATAAGATGTAATGGCAAAACATAACGACCTGGGCGAAAAGGGTGAAGAAATTGCTTTTCATCATTTAGTTAAAAAGGGATATAAAGTACTTGAACGTAACTGGCGTTACGACAGGGCTGAAATTGACATTGTAGCCCGGCACAATAACCAGTTGGTTATTGTTGAGGTAAAAACAAGGAGTGCTGCCATTTATGAAGAGCCAAGAGACGCTATCTCTAATCAAAAAATTCGTTTTCTTACCAATGCAGCTGAAGCGTTTATTAACGAAAAAGATATCGACTGTGAAACACGTTTCGATGTAATTGCCATAAAGTGGTATGGCGAAGGGAACTATGAACTGAACCATATCGAAGATGCTTTTACGCCCCTTGTGAATTGATAATATGCTGTTATACTGTTCATTTGACGGCGTTTTTATTGGCTTTTTTACTTGGTTTGTTTTTCGGTATTGTCGTAAGAATCCCTATCTTAGCAGATTTTAAAATATTACGATAAACGAATGGAAAATGGTTGTTAAAATTGTTAATAAATCAAATAACCCCCTTCCTTCATACAGTACGATATTTTCGGCCGGTATGGATATAAGGGCCTCTATCGATAAAGATGTTGAGCTAAAACCACTGGAGCGAACTTTAGTGCCCACGGGGTTGTTTATCCAATTACCCGAAGGTTACGAAGCTCAAATCAGGCCGCGTAGCGGAATGGCCCTGAAGCATGGCATTTCGGTACTTAACTCGCCGGGAACCATTGATGCAGATTATCGCGGTGAAGTTGGTATTATTCTTGTGAACCTGTCGAACGAAACGTATACCATTAAAAATGGCGAGCGCATATGTCAAATGGTTATAGCAAAGCATGAACAGGCCGAGTGGGGTGAAGTAGAAGTATTGGAAGAATCGGAGCGTGGCGATGGAGGATTTGGCCATACCGGAAAACATTAAGATTTTAAAATGAGGATACTAAGATATATTATTATACTTTTCTTTTTGATAAGTACTTATGCTTGTGGTACACAAAAAAAAGCAGTTGGGGAAAACGAGCAGAAGGAGCAGGGACAAAGTGCAGATGAAATTGTTCTGTCTGAAGATAAAGAGATTGAGTTCGAATATCTCTTTATAGAAGGTTTAAAACAAAAAATGCTTGGAAATAACGATGCCGCCGTTCAATATTTTAACGGGTGCCTTGATATTAATCCAAATTCGGCAGCATCGTTGCACGAACTTGCCAAAATTTATGTTTCTAAAGGGGAAATAGTAAGTGCTAAACTTTTATTGGAAAAGGCAATTCAGATTGAACCGGGCAATAAATGGTACAAACTTTTACTGGCACGCATTTACCAAAATAACAACGAGTATGCTAAGGCCAGCCAGATTTATACTGAATTACTCGGGAACGACCCTGATAATGTTGATTACCTCTATCGCAAGGCAGTATTGATGGCGTCTTCTGACGAACCGGCCGAAGCAATCGAAGTTTACGATGAACTTGAGCGGGTAATGGGGTATAGCGAACAAATAGCACTGGCCCGCCAGAATCTTTACCTTCAAATGGGACAAGAGAAGAAGGCTTTTGCCGAAGTTCAAAAACTTATTGATACATATCCCGATGTGCCCGAATATTATGGCGTGATGGCCGATATGTACAAAGAAACCGGAAACATGGATAAAGCGCTTGAATATTACAATAAGGTGCTTGAAATGGATCCGTCAAACGGATTTGTGCATTTTTCACTGGCATCATTCTATTTGCAAAATAACAATATTGAAGAAGGCTATCAGCATGCCCGCGAAGGTTTTTCTAATCCGGACGTAGAGATTGAAACTAAAATTCAGCTTTACCTGATGCTGGTCAATGCACCTGAAGATATTCGCATTGAAGATGAAAAGCTTGAAACACTAATTGGTTTAATTGTTGAAGCTCATCCCGATGATGCACGCAGTTACAGCATATTTGCCGACTATCTGATGCAGAACGGCCGCAAATCTGAAGCTCGCGGGTATATGCTCAAATCACTTGAGGTTGATCCCGATAATTACCCTGTTTGGGAACAACTTATTCTAATTGATAGTGAAATGGAGGATTTCGAAAAAATGGCTGCTCACAGTGACAAGGCCATACAATTGTTCCCTTCGCAGCCACTGGTTTATGTGTTAAATGCAGTGGCGAATATTCAACTCGAAAATTACGGGGAAGCACTATCAACACTTGAAAACGGACAGCTTTACGTGACCGATAATAAGCGTATGGAAGCTCAGTTTGAATTATATCGTGCCGAAGCTTATTATAATCTCAATGAAAAGGATAAAGCCTTCTCTTCGTTTGAAAAGGTTATTGAAATTGACCCCGAAAATTTCATGGCTATGAACAACTATGCCTATTATCTTTCAGTATTAGGTGTTGAGCTTGAAAAAGCCGAGAATTTGAGTAGCAAGGTTATTCAGGCAAACCCCAAAAATGCTACTTATCTCGATACGCATGCATGGGTGTTGTTTCAAAAAGGGGAATACCGCCTGGCCAAATTTTACATGGATACAGCCATGGAAAACGGTGGCGGCGAGAGCGTGGAAGTTGTTGAGCATTATGGCGATATTTACTATAAACTTGACGATGTAGAAAATGCGCTGAAATATTGGAAGCAATCGCTCGAAATGGGTAATGAATCGCCTGTTTTGAAACGAAAAATTGAAGAGAAAAAGTACATTGAAGGAGAGGAATGATGCTAAGGGGGATGCAAAAAATAAATAAAGTAGTAATAGGGATATTAATGATATTGGCTTTTGCTTCGTGCAGTACTTCGCGCAAAATGGCAGACTACGAGATAAAACCAATGTCGGCCAATAAAATTATACGCAAGGTAACACGGGAAGCCCCAAAATACAAAACGTATGAGATTAAGCGGTCGGCTATTTCATATCAAAACAGAGATGAAAAGACTTCGTTTACCGGACAAATAAAAATCAACAGGGATAAATGTGCCATTGTTACCATACGAAAAATGAATATGCCATTGGCACGGGGGTTTGTTTCGCACGATAGCATCAAAATGGTTAATTATTTTGATAAAAGCTACATTAACGATGAAATTGACGTGTTGAAATATTTAGTAGGTTTCAATATTGAGTATAATATTTTACAGGCATTGCTAACGGCCGATGCTGAATTAATTCTTTCACATGCAGGCCTCGACCGTGACAAAATATCAACAATTGATAGTAGCTCGTACCGTATTGACAGCCAGTTTAACCGAAAAGTGAACCGGGTGATTGAGAAGGATAAGGAACGTAAGCTATTAAAGTTAATGCAGGAGATGGACGATAGCGAGTTTGTTAATTATTCGGCTTGGATAGACCCACAGCTGTTTGTTATCCGTAAAATGTTTATAACTGATATTAAGAAAAATCAAACAATTACTATTAATTACGACGATTACAAGAAAATTGGGAGGAGCCATTTCCCGCAGATAATCGATTTACAGGTAACCACAAAATACGAAAACATCTATCTTTCAATGAAAATGATGAGACAGGCTGTTAATAAAGAAAAAAATTTTAGCTTTAACATTCCTGAAAAGTATGATGAATTTCAAGTACCTCGTAACTGATGATTGTTAAACCTGCCATATTGTTTCTTTTTTTGTTGCTTGCCTCAATATTGGCAAACGGGCAAACCCTCGACGAACTTCGCGAAAAGAAGGAAAAAACCCGTAAGGAAATTGAATATACCAACTGGCTACTCGAAAAAACCGGTAAAACAAGTAAGGCAACTGTTAATCAACTGTCGCTTCTTAATGAGCAGATTAAGCTTCGTGAAAGCCTTATACACGACTACAATACCCAAATTAACATGCTTGAGGAGTCAATCGAAGAAAATCGTTTTGTCATTCAGATGATGAACGAGGACCTTGATGCCATCAGGGAAAACTATGCGCGAATGATTCAGCAGGCATACCGCAAGCGTGGCGATTATAACAAACTGGTGTTTTTGCTGTCTAGTCAATCATTCAACCAGGCTTATAAACGCTTGCTATATACT
>JAGYOI010000086.1 GCA_018399395.1 Prolixibacteraceae bacterium | reverse complement strand
GGGCTCCACATCGGGCCTGTCAGCGGCCAGCTATCAGCCTCCAACCTGCCCGGGGCCGCGTTCGTTTTTTAATCGTTTGCAAAGATACGGTTTCACCAAATCACATACAATCATATTGTGTTTTTAAATGCGCATAATATGCTTATAATGAGCGCATAAAAAAATGCAAACGTTTGCATTGTGGTTTTATTTTTTTAATTTTGTCGTGATATAATCAAAAATTTATCTGATACTATGAACAAAGTAGTGACTTTTGGTGAAGTAATGTTGCGATTGGCAACACCCGGTTTTCAGCGGTTCGATCAAGTAGATAATTATTCGGCAACTTTTGGTGGTGGCGAGGCTAATGTTGCTGTTTCGCTTGCAAATTATGGTGTTGACGTTGACTTTGTTACACGATTGCCCAAAAACGATATTGCTTTAGCTTGCATGAAGGACTTGCGAAAAAATGGTGTTGGCACCGGACAAATTATTTGGGGCGGAGAGCGACTGGGAATATATTTTCTCGAAAGTGGTGCCGTAAGCCGCGGCAGTAAAGTAGTTTACGATCGTGCTCATTCTTCTGTTTCGGAAATCAAACCGGGCATGGTTGACTGGGATAAAGTGTTTGACGGTGTAACTTGGTTTCACTGGACAGGAATTACACCGGCAATATCGCAGGGAGCTGCCGATGTTTGCCTCGAAGCTATTAAAGCGGCCAATGATAAAGGTATTACCGTATCAACCGATTTAAACTTCCGAAAGAACCTTTGGAAGTACGGAAAGTCAGCCAATGAGGTAATGCCTGAACTGGTAGCCGGTTGTGATGTGATTCTTGGTAACGAAGAAGATGCAGAGAAAGTATTGGGTATTAAAGCCGAAGGCGTGGATATAACTGCCGGAGAAGTTAGCGGTGCTGCTTACGAATCGGTTTCGAAGCAGATAATGGAACAATTTCCGCGTTGTAAGAAAGTTATTACAACGTTGCGTGGTTCTATCAGTGCAAGCCACAACAGTTGGTCGGGTGTATTGTGGGACGGTAAAAAGCTTTATGAAGCGCCAACATACCAAATAACACACATTGTTGACCGTGTTGGAGGTGGCGACTCTTTCATGGGCGGTTTAATTTACGGGTTAATGACCTGGCCCGGTGATGACCAGAAAGCATTGAATTTTGCAGTGGCTGCTTCGTGCCTCAAACATACTATATATGGCGACTACAACCGCGTAAGTGTTGATGAAGTAATGAAACTAATGGAAGGTGACGCCTCCGGACGTGTTGCACGATAAACCCTAAATAAGATGGCAAAATATTCAAGAATAGAAGTTTTTCTGAAAATGAAGGAAGCCGGGATGGTTCCTTTGTATTACAATTCAGATGTTGAAAAATGTAAAAAGGTAGTGAAAGCCTGTTACGATGGTGGTGCACGTGCTTTTGAGTTTACGAACCGGGGCGATTTTGCCCACGAAGTTTTTGCTGAGCTGTCGAAATATGCAAAGGCTGAACTTCCGGGAATGGCCATGGGCGTTGGTTCGGTTATCGATGCAGGAACCGCTTCGTTGTACATTCAGTTAGGCGCCGATTTTATTGTATCGCCCTTGCTGAATCCCGATATGGCAAAAGTTTGTAACCGCCGTAAAGTGCTTTGGTCGCCCGGATGTGGCTCAGTTTCAGAGATTAACCAGGCCGAAGAACTGGGTGCCGAGCTTATTAAAATATTCCCTGGCTCACAGGTTGGCGGGCCAGCTTTTGTAAAATCAGTTAAGGGACCCTGTCCGTGGACCGATATTATGCCGTCGGGTGGGGTAACAACTGAATACGATAATCTTAAACCATGGTTTGATGCAGGTGCAACTTGTGTTGGAATGGGCGGACAATTAATGAAGAAAGAGTATATTGAAGAAAATAACTTTGATGGTTTAGCTAAAAAGGTTAAAGAAACAATCGAATTGATCAAATCTATAAAACAAGGAAAATGATACCAACAAACCAATTACTTGGATTAGAAGGCAAAACGGCTGTAGTTACAGGCGCCGGAGGCGTGATATGCAGTCGCATTGCCGATGGACTGTGCGAAGTTGGCATGAATGTAATGCTGCTTGATGTAGACGAAGCACGTGCAATTGAAAAAGCCAATGAGCTGAAAGCAAAATATCCGGATGTTATTATAGAAGGTTTTTTTGCCAATGTTCTGGATAAGCGTTCGCTCGAAAGTGCTAAAAAAAGAATTCTAAGCTTTGTTGATGCAATCGATTTCCTAATTAATGGTGCCGGAGGTAATTCCCCGAAGGCTACAACACAAGTTGAACAAATAATACCGGGACAGGATGAAGACTTATCTGATTTTTTTGGCCTTGAAATGGATGGATTTGACCATGTTTTCAACTTGAATTTTAAGGGGACGGTTTTACCATCTATGGTATTTGGGAAAGATTTAATTGATAATGGAAGTGGTGGCATTTTGAATGTTTCGTCAATGAACGCATTCAGGCCGTTAACAAAAATACCGGCATACTCTGCGGCCAAATCTTCCATTAATAATTTCACACAATGGCTTTCTGTACATTTTGCAAGAACAGGTGTAAGGGTTAATGCCATTGCACCGGGTTTCTTCCTCACGGCTCAAAACAAATTTTTATTGGTTGATGAAGAAGGAAAACCAACCAAGCGTGGACAAAAAATTATTGATGGGACCCCAATGGGACGTTATGGTGAAGTAGAAGAACTTGTAGGAACTTCAATTTACCTGTTAAGCGATATGTCGAAATTTGTAACCGGTATTGTTGTTCCAATCGATGGAGGCTTTAGCGCTTACAGCGGTGTCTAACTAATGACCAATGACCAATAAACCAATAAACTAAAAAGATATGGAACTTAAAAAGAACTTTAAATATTCAATGGTAGTGCCAACCAGTATGGGTGTGCGCATTACCCCGGTAAACGGACAGCCCGTTCACTCAACCGATACTTTTAAAATGCAGGCAACCAGTGCTGAAACAAATGTGGCAAGTATTTCATCTTACCTTGGGTTGCCAGTTAAAGTGTTAACAACTTTTGTGAAGGATAGCCCGATTGCTAAGTTCATTAAAAGCAATTTACGCAGCCGGCACATGGATTATGAAGGTCCCGAAGTAGAACAGGGCAATCCGTGGGGATACCGCCACCAGTTTAATATTGCTGATAGTGGCTATGGTTCACGCGGCCCCAGGGTGCAAAACGACCGTGCAGGTGAAGTTGGCCGTACACTTAATGTGAAAGATTTTGATATCGACCGTATTTTTGGTGAAGAAGGTGTACAAATTGTTCACTTATCGGGTTTGATCGGTGCTTTATCGCCCGAAACCAGTAAATTTTGCCTTGAACTGGCACGTGCTGCAAAAAAATACGGCACAAAAATTTCTTTCGACCTCAATTACAGGGCTTCATTCTGGAAAGGACGCGAAGAAGAATTACGTGAAATGTTTACTGAAATTGCTTCGGTATCGGATATTCTTATTGGTAATGAAGAAGATTTTCAGCTTTGTCTTGGCATCGAAGGCCCCGAAGCTGGCGGAAAAGGTATTCAGGATAAAATTGACGGGTTTAAGGAAATGATTACCCGTGTAAAGAAAACCTTCCCCAATGCTTCGGTTTTTACCACAACATTGCGTGAGGTAAAAAGTGCCAACGAACACTTATGGGGTGCCATTATGCTGGCAGAAGATGAATGGCAGGTTATTGAACCCCGCAAAATTACAGTACTCGACCGAATTGGTGGTGGAGACGGCTTTGTAGGCGGTTTATTGTATGGAATCCTTAAAGGATGGCCATCAGAAAAGTGGGCACAGTTTGGATGGGCTACAGGTGCAATGGCAACTACATTCCTTACCGATTATGCCCAACCTGCCGATGAAGATATGGTTTGGAGCATTTGGAGTGGTAATGCCCGAGTGAAACGATAAAGTGGCAGGCAAATACATTGCCCCTGAATCATTTTTGCTAACTTAAAGTGCATATAAACCTAAAAAAGTAACTTAAGATGAAACGATTATTAAATCTGGGTTTTTTATTAATTATAGTACTAACCTTTTTTTCCTGTAAAAATCAAACAGGTAGCGATGTTACCATTGGGTTTTTAATCCATTCAACTACCAGTTCACGCTGGCAAATGGATATTTCATATGCAAAGGAAAGAGCTGCCGAAGTTGGGGCGAAAATAATACTCAAAGATGCTGGGGGCGATGAAAACAAACAACTTTCGCAAGCTAACGAATTACTGGAAATGGGGGTTGATGCCCTGATTGTGGTTGCTGCTAACCAAAATACAGCAGCTGGAATTGTACGTGATGCTCATGATTATAATGTACCAGTAATTGGATACGACAGATTAATTAAGAATTCAGACCTGGATTATTTGGTTTCATTTGAGTATGAACGGGTAGGAGAACTAATGGTTGAATATGTTGCAAATAATGTTGAAAATGGCAATTGTGTGATTTTATGGGGCGATGCTACCGATGCTAATGCAGTTTTTGTTAAAAAGGGACATGATAATGCTATGCAACTGTTGCAGGAAAGCAACAATAATATAGTGTATAAAACTTTTGTCGAAAACTGGACGTACGAAAATGCCTACCATCAAATGAATTTAATTCTTGATTTCTATCCTGAAAAGATCGATGCCGTAATAGCATGTAACGATCCATTAGGGTTAGGAGCTTATGATGCATTGCACGAACATGGTTACAAACCGGAAGATGTTGTAATTACCGGGCAGGATGCAACACTTGAATTTGTTCATTCAATGCTTGAAGGGGGTATGTCAATGTCAGTTGGTAAACCCATAAAAGAACTGGCTTACGGTGCGATTGATCTGGTGGTTAAAATCGTAAAAAACGAGGCTACATCCAGTTTCGATAAAACGGTAAATAATGGACGTAAAGATGTGCCGGCTAAATTGTTTTCGCCATACGTAATTGATAAAAGTAATTTTGAGAAAAAACTGATTGGTGAGGGTGTTTTTACCCGCGATGAAGTTTTTGGTGATAACTAAAATGTAATATAGATGATATATTTTGAATCAGGGTCTCCCCATGCTGTACTTTCTGATAACGATTTAAAAGAAGGCTTGTTTTCGGCTTTAGAAAAAATGGGCACCAAATCGAAGATTTTGGCCATACCGCCGGATTATACCCGATTGCCTTCAAAAGCCGGAGCGTTAACCGCTTTTACTTATCAGTATTACGGCGATAAGTTAACAGATATTCTGCCGGCTTTGGGCACTCATTCACCAATGACCGATGAACAAATTAACCATATGTTTCCGGGAGTCCCGCGTGACTTGTTTCGTGTTCACGACTGGCGAAACGATGTAATTACATTGGGTGATGTACCTGGTGAATTTGTTGAAGAAGTATCGGGAGGGAAAGTGAATTTTAGCTGGCCGGCTCAAATAAACAAAATTTTGCAAGAAGGCGGTTTCGACCTTATATTATCGCTCGGTCAGGTTGTTCCACACGAAGTAGTTGGTATGGCCAACTACAATAAGAATATATTTGTGGGCACCGGTGGTTCCGAGGGGATAAATAAAAGCCACTTTATTGGTGCAGCCTACGGGATGGAGAAAATGATGGGGCGTGCCGATACACCGGTTCGAAAGGTTTTTAACTATGCAACCGATAAGTTTGCTCAGCACTTGCCTATTGTTTATGTACAAACTGTAATTGGTGTTGCCGATAACGGCAAGCTGGTAACGCGGGGTTTGTTTGTGGGCGATGATTTTGAGGTTTTTGAAAAAGCAGCAGACCTTTCGCTTAAGGTAAACTTCGACATGGTTGAAAAACCACTGAAAAAAGTAATTGTATGGCTCGATCCTACCGAGTTTAAAAGTACCTGGCTGGGTAACAAAAGCATTTACCGTACCCGTATGGCCATGGCCGACGAAGGTGAATTAATTGTGCTGGCCCCGGCATTGAAAGAATTTGGAGAAGATAAGCAGATTGATGTGTTAATTCGCAAATACGGATATTTCGGTACACCGGCAACATTGAAAGCGGTTGATGAAAGTGAAGATTTACAGGAAAACCTGGGTGCAGCAGCCCATTTAATTCATGGTTCGTCTGAAGGTCGGTTTAGTATTACTTATTGCCCGGGCAAAAACGACTGGAATTTAACACAAAAAGAAATTGAAGATGTTGGTTTTAAGTATGCTGATATTGATGAAGTAACTAAAAAATACAATCCTGAAAAATTAAAGAACGGGTTTAATACT
>JAGYOI010000085.1 GCA_018399395.1 Prolixibacteraceae bacterium | reverse complement strand
ATAATGTTTTATGCAATTTATAGTTTTATTAAAGGTTATCAAACTAAAATTCATGTACAGTATATGTCAAAGTTGAATTAGTAAATATTTGAATTACAATTAAATACAACTAAATTAATCATTATATTAGAGCGATCTAAACGCCTATACCAAATAATTTATTTTTGAAGCAATAATAAAAATCAAATATGATTCCAAATATAAAAAAAAGTGACACTGAAATCTATTTCTTATTTTTCTCCCTTTTTCTTCTGATTTTCGGATATTTTTATTGGTTTGGTAATTATGTATTATTTTTTCAGGAAAAACAATCTTTATTTATTTTTTCAGGTGAGTATTTCCATGAATTTATTAATAAACCTGGAGGGTTACTCAAGCTTTTGGGAAACTTCCTAACACAGTTTTATTTTGATCCTATTCTCGGGATATTTATTCTTGCTACCATAATTATTTTGCCGAGTTTTATTTTATTAAACATTAATAAACAATTATTAAAAAGAAGAGAGTTTTTATTGGTACTCATGGTTTTACCTACTTGTTTTTTGCTTCTAATGCAATCTCATTACTTTCACCTGATGGAATACAATCTTGGTTTTCTGATGGTTTTGCTCTACTTTTTATTTTCAATTCTTCCAAGAGAAAAACATACCCGTTTTATTATACTTTCTCTATATCCCTTATTTTATTATGTGTCTGGAGCTTTTGCATGGATATTTCTTGGAATGTTCATTATCTATAGTCTTTCCTATGAAACAGGACAGTTACGATTTTTTTATCCTGTTATTATCGTGCTCATAGCTGCTGTATCACTGATAGCTTTTAAATTTTTTTTATTTTTAGAACCCTACAGCCAACTCTTCAAATTTCCATTTCCGACTGTGGTTGATCCAAAGCACAAATTATTCTTAATTTTAATAACAGGTTATGTGTTATTATATCCTCTTTTAGTTAAAGCCAATATTTCTGTTAGAATCAATAAATTAAAAACAAAATTTTTTTCATTGGTAGCCAGCCTTTTTGTTTTTTTGATAACCGCCATTATTTTGATAAAATTATATAGTCCCCAAACAGCTAAAGTAGCTAAAATTGAGAAATTTGTATTTGAAAAAAAATATGATGAAGCAATTGAGTATCATGAAAAATATCCTTTGAAAAATTTAATTGGACAATACTTTTACAACATTGCTTTATCTGAAACAAACCAACTATGCGATAGGTTGTTTTTTGGAACACAGAATTTTGGCTCTAATGCTCTCTTATTAAGATGGGATAGTGAACTTACTCATGTAGAGAGAGGTGCTTATTTTTTTTATTCAATAGGACTAATAAATGAAGCTCACCGCTGGGCTTACGTTGATATGGTAGTAAATGGATTTCGCCCCCAGAATATTAAATTACTTGTAAAAACCAATTTAATTAATGGGAATTATCGTATGGCTGAAAAATATATTTCTCTATTAAAGAAGACGCTATATTATAAGAAATGTGCAAAAAGATATGAAACATTGCTATATGAACCGACAAATATTCAATCCAATCCTGAAATGGGTGAAAAAATAAAATTGCTTCCGAAAGAAAACTTTTTTATACACACTGAAAACCCACAAAACAATATTTCATTAATCTTGCAAGCAACTCCGGACAATAAAAATGCGTTTGAATATAAAATGGCTTGGCTTCTGCTTGAAAAGAATGTCGAAGAAGTTGTTAATGAAATAAAAAAAATGAAAAGTTTGGGCTATACACGGATTCCCAAGCATATTGAAGAGGCGGTATTGGCTTTTGCCAACAGTAGAGGTGAACTTCCAAATCTCGGCGGACTCATGATAAGCCGTGAAACTCGACAACGTTTTGGTCATTATGTGTCAGAATACAAAAAGAACCAGCAAACTCCTTCTTTGGGAAAAGAGGCAATGCAAAAAAGTTTTGGAGATACTTTTTGGTTTTATTTTCACTTTATATGAATTTGAACAGGAATAAAATTGGTATATTGAGTGTTGTGTAATAAAAGTTATAACAAATAATATAAAAGAAAATAAATCTTAGCAATATGAAACAATTATTTCTTATAATCTCTGTATTTATTACTATCAGTTTTAATTCCACCGCACAGAAAACACCCACCGGAAACCCCGCTGATTTTGAAGTAAAAACCTGTCTACATTCGGTAAGTTACGCCGGGTTTTGGCGCGGGCAGGAATACCTGTCAGTGGACGAGTTCCTGGTAAAAGCAAAAGAACTTGGCTACGAAGGAGTAATGCTGGTAGCCAAACACCCGCATGTTTCGCCGCACGATTACGATAAGGCAGCGCGCGCCCGGCTGAAAGCCAAAATCGACTCGCTTGGACTAACCCTGGTTGGACTTGCCGGGTACACTGATTTTACCGCCGGAATCGACAAGCCAGGAATCCCCAATACCGAAATCCAGGCCTCCTGGGTAGGCGAAATTTCCGAACTGGCCAGCGATTTGGGAACCGACATGGTACGTATTTTTACCGGCTACGAGCGGCCAGGGATTCCGTATGACAAACAATATGCTGAAGTGGTGGACGGCTTAAAAATGGCCGGAAAACTGGCCGCAAAACATGACGTTACGCTTGCTGTGCAAAACCATCACGACATTGCCCTGCACCACGATGCCATGTCTTGGCTGCTAAAAGAAGTAAACATGCCCAACGTGATGACCGGCTGGGATGCATGGGCGCCGGTACTGGAAGGATTATCTTCCGAAGAACTTCGTGAATCCATCCTTAAAATGCAACCCTATATTGTGAACACCATCGTGGCCGATTATCAGCCCTATCCGCGTTTTAACTACATAAACGAACGCACCAACTACCAGGCCGGACAACCTGTAATGAGGGCAGTCCCCATCGGCGAAGGAATTATCGACTACAAAACCTGGTTTGAAACGATGAAAGAAATCGGCTATCAGGGCTGGGTGGTGTACGAAATGTGCGAAGTGCTCGACGGCGGCGGCTCCATTGAAAATCTGGACCGGACTGCCAGAATATTTTTGGAATATATGGAACAGTTTAAATTTTTAGATAATGTGCTGACAGAAAAGGAGAAAAAAGAAGGCTGGGAGTTACTGTTTGATGGCAAAACATTAAATGGCTGGAGGGGATTTGGTCTGGATAAAGCTCCGGAAGGATGGATTGCAGAGAATGGAACGATTAAAATATTGCCAAAGACCGACTGGCCCAGGCAAGCCGATGGTCAGCCAATTTTGGGTACTGACTTAATAACTGAGGAAACTTTTGATAATTTCGAACTGGTGTGGGAGTGGAAAATAGGCACAGGAGGGAATAGCGGCATTAAGTATAATGTCTCCGAAGAGCTTTCAATATCCTATCCCCCCGAAGGATGTGCATTGGGTTTTGAATACCAGATGATGGACGATACCGGTTTATCTGGCCGCTCTATGGACAACAGTACCGGGGCATTATACGATCTGGTCGCCCTGGCAAAGGAAAAAATACTTAACCCCATTGGGGAATTTAATACCAGCCGTATCATTTTTAATGGTAATCGTGGTGAGCATTGGCTTAACGGGAAAAAAGTATTGGAGTTTGAAATGAACAGTTCATTTTTTGATTCTTTGTTGAAGAACAGTAAATTTAATGACATTCATGGTTTTGCAAAAAAAAGGAAAGGTCATATCGTATTACAGGATCATGCAGAAGCTGCATGGTTTAAAAACATTAAAATCAGAAGGTTGAACGCTGAAAATAACTGAAATGGAATTGTAATTTCAGACTTCGTCAGTTTACATTTTTCAACCTCAGCAAATATAAAAAAACAGGGGAATTGGAATTATTTACGATATAATTGGACGTTCAATATCGATTTTTATAGTAATTTATAAAAAATTATTCAAAAATAAAACTTTTATTTTAACCCAAGTTTATCATCCGCGAAGGTAATTAATCCCCCAAATATTTACAATTCAATAAATTAAAAAAATTTATATACAAATATTACGTCTAAGAATTATTAATATAATGTTGATAAAAATATTTGTAACTTAAAAAAGTAAATTAAAAATTAGAAAAAGTGATGTTAATTGTTTATCTTCAAGTCGTTACAAATAAAAAACAAAACAAAAAACATCACTTTCAGGATGAAAATTACAAAGAAAAAATTAAACGGCCAATCAAAAGTTGTTAAAGCCTCATTCAACAAGTTGATGTTGCATCTTCTAAAGTCATGCATCGATGCATCCATTTTTTCATTCATTCATCAATTTATAATGAACATCTGCAAAAACACGGTGTCCAACCGATTCCGTATGACATGAATTACAGCTCATTTTTACCGAGGTGTTTTTTATTTTTCCTTCATCCCCGTGACAGGCCACACAGGTGTTAGCCGCTTCGTTACTGTGCATGTTTGACACGTATGCACCGGTAAAAATTTCATTGAGCGAATTTGAAACTTTTTGCGCTACATCGCTGGTTAAACGCCGGCATCGTTCTTTTCTTTCTTTGCTGTTCACCTGAAATCCCGATTCTTTGCACCAGTTTGTATTCGATGCATGGCACAATACCGAATTGGCAATACTTGTTGGAGGAGTAAAATCAAAGACAGAATTTTGGGGGTTGAATTTAGGAAGGGATGCCTTTTCATACCACTGAAAAATGTCGGCAATCATTTTATCCTGAACACTTTTATCGGCAATAAGCAAACCAATAAGTGCTGCTGCTCCGTTCAGGGTTCCGCAAACCGACCCAAAACCACCTATGCCACCATGACCGTATTTAAACATGTGAACGGGAAATGACGTAAATGGTTCTCCAAACTTTTCAGCCAGCTGCAACACGACGCTGCTTACTGTTGCATACATGCAGCTTCCTTCGCTGTATTTATCATAGGCCAGTTGCGCTGTTGCAGCAGGATCCAGATAAAAATATTCCCACTTGTTTTCTGCCGCATTGTATTCCAGGTTTTTCGGCTCTTTATTCTGCTTATTTTCATTCCTGAACGCAGTTGTAAGAGCTAACAATCCGGCTCCGCCTCCTGCAATTGCACCTGCAGCTACCTTCATTGCTTTTCGTCTGTCCATTTATTCTACTTTTTATTTCGTTGATTATATTATTATTTATTACAAGAAAGTTCCCCAACCCAAACCCGACAGCGTTGCCATAACAACCACCAAAAAATGTAAACCAGTTTTTTTTTTGTGTTTGTCAAATCATGCTTTTTTGTGAATAAATCTTATTAATGCTCGTTTCATCTGTTCAAAATTTAACTGTTCGCTATTCGCAAAAATACGAACATCATAAAAATAAAAAAAGTTTAAAACCATATTTTAACCTTAAAAATTTAAAAATTTCCTTCCCGGCCCGGGAATTCTGCCAACTTCCGGTTTATGAACAGGGCAAGTTAATTTTTAAACAGGCGGATTTAAAAAAAAACTTAAAATATTTATCCTTTCGACGTTTTTCAGAATAAAACAACAATAAGTATAGTTTATTACCCCACTCGCTGTTGTTGGGAATTCTTTAAACGCACAAACTTTGCACACTGAAAAAATATGTCGATGCTGGATAAAACAGCATTGCAAAATCGGAACAAATCAAAAAAATAAAAGCAATTATTCCATTTTAGCAATTACCTTTAGAAAAATTTAAATACTGATATAAATGCAGGTTGCAGTAAACAGAAAGAACATAAAATTTATTCCGGATTCATCCAGGGTAATTGCCCGTTTTCTTTTTACCGGTGACGAAAGGGCACTAAATACAATACGTTCTGTTTTAAACATGTCTGAACAATCGGCATCGCAGGCATTAAGTCCCGTACTGAGGGATTTCTCCCTGCGACACAGAAACATCTCCCATATTTTCGAAAAACATTTTAAAAAAATCTCCCATCTGTTAAAGCAGTTGGATATTGATCCGAATTCACTTGACATCTCACAAAAAACACTCATCGGGTCCTATTTCACCATGGAGTATTCCATTGAATCTGCCGCTTTTTTTAATCCATCGGTTGTAGAACACCCCGACCAGTCGGAGACAGGTCCGGGTGAAAAAAGGGTAATACTCAGTTTCAGGGCAACCGGAGAAGGCCATATTTCATCCATTGTTTTCCGCACCGGTGTGCTGGATAAAAACAACAACCTTTCCATTGAACCAATAGGCAATATGCTGGAAGAGGCTCAACATATACGAAAGTACATTTACGAAAAAGCATCCTTTAAAAGTAAGCTCGGAGAGATGAAAGATATTCATGCT
>JAGYOI010000084.1 GCA_018399395.1 Prolixibacteraceae bacterium | reverse complement strand
AAGCAATACTTCTGGAAAGTTCCTCAAACGTAGTTTTACCGAGTTTGACTGTCTGGAAAAACACATCTGAAATATTATTCAAATCATCAGTAGTTTTTCCCCACGCGTTCATTACCGTTGTCAATGCATCGGCTGCAACTTTCGTTTCCGTAATACCGCCAACAGCAGCCTTAACAGAAGAATCCAATACCTTCATGCCCTCGGCACCATCATACCCGGCAGAAACAATTTGATATAAAGCTTTGGATAGTTCAATTGCATCGTCAGGGGCTTTCCTGCTCATTTCTATGACTGCATCGGAAACGCCTTTGAAGTCTCTTTGGGTTTCAGCCGAAATGGTCTGTACTTCTTTCATTGCAATCTGAAATTGCTGACTGAATTTGTGAACGTCCTTTCCGAGTTTGGCAAAAAGCGCCCCTACTGCTAAAGGTGCAAATACCTTCGCATGTTTCACAAACGAACCAAGTCCCCCGATAATTCCTTTTGATTCGGCAGCACC
The DNA here is from genome assembly GCA_018399395.1 of Prolixibacteraceae bacterium. Taxonomy (GTDB): domain Bacteria; phylum Bacteroidota; class Bacteroidia; order Bacteroidales; family Prolixibacteraceae; genus Roseimarinus. Next base: position 5,792 of record JAGYOI010000084.1, on the reverse strand, counting down.
CCGCTTTAATGGAGCGTTATCCATTGTTGATACAAAGTGCAATCTTTTACCGCCTTCAGTTGGCATCTTTATTGAGTTTACCCCGATGTTGACCCATCGAAGTGATTAATCCTTTTAGCCCTCTACTATCATTTTTCTCCTTTTCCTTGCTTTTGTAAATACTACGACTGGATAAAAGAGAAATCATTAAAGCTAAATATGGAACGTCCCACAATATCTCATCGTAAGACAGGGAAGTATTTCGCAACGCTAATCCGACTGTTTTGGCTCGGCTTCGGATTCCTTCTCCATCGCTACCAGTTGCTTCCACGTCCAACTGATAGCGTTTGTAAAATTTGCAATATTGGTTTGCTCAATTATAAAATAATAAATCTCAATAGATTGAACTACATCAATATTTTCTCTGACAAATCTTAGAAACTTTTCAGGTACTTTACTGGAAGGTTTTTTCCTTAAAGCATATGCGATTATTTTAGTAATATGCGGCTCATTCTCTGCGAAAAACTTTGCATGGTCCGTCAGGTTTTTTGGCTTTGATTTTTTCATCTTTGCCAATTCCTGCGACACTTGCAAAACTACTCCGTAGCTTAAAGGCTCTATTTCTATTGTATATTTCCTGTCTGGAAAACCCAATTTTCTTAAAGCCCAAAATCGAGACTGGCTAACAATCACCGGTTTTGATTCACCTAATAATATACTTCTTTCCTTTGAATCCATATTTTTAATTTAAAAAAAGGGGCAATTAACCCCTTTTTATTATTCAGGAGCATCATTCAAGTCCCAAGTACTCCAAATCGGTAACAGGGAACCATCCGCTGCAACTGGTACAAGGGCTTCAAATTGACAATCCAATTCCACCTTACCTTCTGCATCTTTCGTAGGTGAACCTACAAGTCCGGCAGACATAAGCCCATACGGAATTTCCCATTTTAACTGTTCTCCACCATAGGCAGTCGCAGTAATAATCATTGATTTATAAATGGTTTCCCGCGCTGAACTTTTATTGAATTTTGTAGGCGTAGTACCGTCTTCACTACCACCCAAAAATACAAGCAACAAAGCGTTTGACATCTTTTCAAGCCGGAACGTAATGGTAGCCCCCTCAGACCTACCCGCTACGGCAATACTCGGAGCATCTGAGCCATCGCGCCATTCGCGGATTACATTCCCTTTCGGCATGTTAACGTTAAAGCTCTGCGAAACTAAATAGTCCGCAAAAATATCATCGGTATCCGGTGTCACAGTCCCTGCGGCTCCATCATCCCCCGGATCGACAACTGCTAATTTTTCTACACTTTTAAAAAACATATCTTAGTTATTTTTCAATCCAACATTCAAGTCGCACGCTGTAATATGAGTACCCATCTCTCTGCGGGTCGTGCGTAATCCCGTCAGTAAAAATTGCACGTAAATGAAAGTACTCATTCTCTGCCTTAATTTTCCGGGTTGTTTCAACCCCCTCTTTGTCCTTTTTGTATTGCACAAAATCATCAAGGTAAGTTCTGTAATTATTAATCGCATTAAAAACCTTTGGTATAATGTCCCGGAATCGGAATACATTTGAAGTTCCCTCTAAATCCCGGAGTAAAATATTAATAGTCACATCCGCTTTATCGACAACATCATAATCCGGCAATGTGCCGGGGCTGGTTACTAAAATAACATCACCTTCAATTGGTATTGATGTTTCTATGCTAATGCCGCCTTCAACTTCGCTGTCAATTCCGGCTTCTATTAACATATTTGCAACCTTCGCCTTAAAATAATCCGTGTCTTTCATTCGGATAACAACCTTTCAATTAATTTTTCAACAGCGTCTATACTTTGATAAATTACTGATTTCCCTTCCATGTTTTCTACGTACAGGCCATAATGCATACCCGCTATTCCAATAAGTGCAATTTCATCGCTAATTCCAGCTACTATGTTCTGTAACCCCTCATTGGTTTCGCTTTGGGCTTTGCCCCCGGCTGAATCCCCTTTTTCTTCTATGCGCCCCTTAATGCACACAGCATAATTAATGGAATTCTTTAAATTTCCGGTAACATCATTAAAGCGCTTATTTTCTCTGGCATGTCTCTGAAAAAAATCACCGGCATAACTCATTACCTCGAATTGTTTGTCAATCTGGTCTCCGACAAATCCATCAATATATTGATATGCCCCGGCCTCATTTCCTAAGATAATGCCACCCATAACTTACACGCTTTTTGACCAACGATAAAAAATATTAATTCATAGGACTTCTCTGTACTATATTCATAAACAGTCTGTCCCATTTTCAAAGAAAAATCAAGTAAAGGACAATTTATAGTGTGAGTTGCTTTTGTTAAATCCCCCTGTATGCTCGAATCAAACCTGCCCATTGACTTTCTGATACGTCCCTGAAAAACTTTCGGGTCACCTGAATTTACATAATCAAAACTCAGGCCTTTCTTTACTTCATCCTTTAATTGAATGTGAAATTTATCAGGATAACGTACCATGCTACCAAACGTTAGTTCTATTTCGAATCTTTGGTGAACTCAGTGAACTCAATCCATGTTTTTTCCTTAACCCATCCGAAGATTTCAGTAAGGTTTCCCGGTCATAGTTTTCACTTAAATCCCCCTCGGAAAAATCAGGGTGATTTGCAATCTCAAACAATAAATCGGCTATCACTAAATCAACTCGTTTCGATAGAGAGCTTTCATAAGTTCCATCAATACTAATTTCCCGGTCAAGGCAACGCCGTTCAATTGAAACTGAATCAACATTACCCAATCCGGGAAATTTGGATATGACCTCTCTAATTACCATTACCAACTGGTATCTAACGTTTCGAGAAGATATATTTGTTCGACATCACTGAAAGCCGGGAAAAAGTTTCCCTGACCTTTGGTGTACTCACCGTAAGGCTCCAAGTCTGACCATTTCGTAATCAACACGTGATCGGTTTTAGTCATTGTAGCAATCTTACGGAGATTCGGGTCGTTTTCTTCAGCAATAGTTCCATGCTTAATATCTCCAACTTTCATGGTAGGAATAAAGGCAACGTGCCCGGCATTCCACGGTGAAATTGCAGAAATAGCATGCGCAGCACTTTCATGCCTTACTGAGCTGTCAACAATCATAATCTGTGGCAACCTCTCAGCGGCAAGCATAGCGTTAACCCCTTCTAATGAAGGAACGGCTACCCGGCCTGTCGAAACTCCCTGATAAAAGGCATAAGCATCTTTCAACTCAGTGGTGGCAACCATATACATATAAGTCGCTTCATCCATTACGATAAAACTACAAACATGCCCGGCTGCTTTGATGTCTTTATACTTTGCCCTGATATCCTGAACAGGTGTAGCACTGCCAGCGGTTGACCAAATTGTGGTAACGGCTGTTTTGTTAGCACTCGGAATTCCCCAATCAACTGCAACCTCGGTTATAATGCCGTTGTTATTGGTACTGTCGAGTGTAAGTGCACCAGTACTCAACGCCTGTAATGCCAAAAACTCAGTTCTGGCCTGTACACCTGTATATACAAATCGAGTATCATCGAAAACGATTCGAAGGATTTCTTTCTTATCTGCATCACTCGAAGCCATTTGCTGCAAGTACAAATAATCATTCATATCCTTTTCATCCATTTTCCTTTTCAGTGCGGTTTTTGGAATGTCCCCGCTTGCCTTTTTCACAACCCGACGCGTCTTAATTGGCGCTGTCGCATTGTACTCAATCACATCTGCCATCACCGGAGCACCGGATGAACCTGACAGACTTTCCCATGTCAGCGATACTGAACGTCTCAGTGTAAAAAACTGATTCCAGTATAGCTTCTGTAAAAGCAATTCCTTTTGTCTGTTTACGTAAGCAGTTAAGGCGCTTTTACTCATTTCTTTAAGAATTGTTCTTTCCATCACTTAAATTTTTAAATATTAAACAAATCTTACCAATGGTAAATACGCCTTCAAAGCGCTACTCAAAGGATAAGGACAAATAGATTCCCTTACAGTTCCACGAACCATAATTCCGCAACCCATATTGTCTTTAGTTAAATCCACACTGTTCATGCTTACACCGTCCGGGGTGTATTTCGGAGTTTTTTCACCCACACTCACACCACCAGAAAAATCATTCGTGGCAGTTGTCAATGTTGCACCTGTTTGGTTATCGTCCCAATCGGTTCCGGTAAATGTCATACTGGAAAAGTCAAGACCTTCAACAGTTCCAAGCGCCTGTACAGCAGCCTGAATTGCAGCAACATTGTTATTAGCGGGTGTGGTGTCCGCTAATGAAATAGTCAATACTCCAACATCATAGGCAACGGCCAAATTATCATCGGCGGCCTGTTCAATTTTCAGAGTTACCCCGTTAAATTCTTCCGGGTTAGCACTTACTGGTACAGTGGCTTTTAACTCATCGCCAGAGGTATCTTCTACCGTAGCTTCTGCCACCTGTCCTGAACCTGTGGTATCTGTTGCTGATGCTTCAAATAAAACAGTGTCCTCAGCATATACGGTCAAAGTTCCAGAATCAAAAGTCAATACATCATAACTCGCGTTAGTGGTATTGATTGCTGAAATCTCCAAACTTACTATTCCGTCACTGATTATATCACCAACTTTAAATTCGTGATTTTTGCTGATTCGAGGATTTGTCGCGTCCCCACCTGCCGCGATAATTGCAGACTTAACCAAATGAAAAAGGCCATTGGAATCTTTCCCCAACAGCGCCCCTTCTTTCAGTGTTTCCGATGCACTCGGAAAATCTGCCTGTGCAATGGTACCCCCACCGGGGATATCTTCTAACACATTCTCAACGGCATAGGTACGTTCAGTCCCCGTTTTTGATGTTACATACATAATAAAGCAGTTTTAAAAATTATTCTTTCTTAATAGGAAATTCCTCATCCAGAAATTCCGTGAACTCTTTGTCATCGACTTCGCCCACGTTACCCTGCTGAGGTTTCTCAAATACGAGTTTCTGATTAACCGCGCCTTGAATAACTTCATTGTAGCCATTAGCGATTTCATCTGTTACCTCAGAAACTTTTTCGGCACTGTCAACAGAAATTGGAATTTTATTGAAATATTCCTCTGGAATCTTCTTTTCCCGAAGTCCGGCAATAACCTTATCCTTTAATTCGGAGTTGGTTGTTTCCTTTTTGAATCCATTAAGGTCATTTCTCAATTCGTCAATTACCTGTTGCTGTTTGTCAATTAGAGTTTTTACCCCTTTTGGCAAAGTGTCATCATCGGCACTACCACCCGGCTCATCTTTAGGTTTCCCTTTTTCAAGCCCATGTTCCTTTTCGTAATCAGCAATGATAGTCGCTTTAGCGTTCTCAACTGCTTTTTTATTGGAATCTGTAATTTTTGAATCCAGTTCGCTTTGTAGTACTTGGTCAAACGTAACCTTTTCGATTGCAGGAGCAACCTGTTCTTCATCTTTCACAGAACCCGCTAAACGTGTCGCGAATCTGTCCAGTGTATTTTCATTAATACCGAGGTCTTTAAACCTTTCCTTTAAAGCTGCAAGGATTTTTTCTTTCATTGTTCCATTATTTTTAATTAACAATACTCCAAATTTATGAAATCTTTTCCACAAAAAAAAGCGCCCCGTTTCCAAGGCGCTTCTGTTCACATTAATTTTGAATCAATCGAACAACGAAAAGACGTATTTCAATTCCATTATGGTACGATTTCAATGCTCAAAGGTACTATTTTTTTATTTATTAAATGACTTCCCATTAAAAACAAACCCATCTTCTGTGACTTTTTCAATATTATCCCGGATGAAATACGGCTTGTTTTTCATAC
>JAGYOI010000083.1 GCA_018399395.1 Prolixibacteraceae bacterium | reverse complement strand
CCAAGTTGCCGGTGCACTTGATATCGAAGGAACCCATGAAACCCGATAACCCTTTGCTGCAGATGGAAAATGTTTGTGTGCTGTCCCATATTGGTTCGGCTACGGTTGAAACACGCGACGAGATGGCTAAACTGGCCGCGCAAAATATTATCGGTTTTTACAACAAACAGGGCATGCCCCATGTTGTAAATCCTGAAACGCTAAAATAATACTGAAGTTACTTTGTTGGTGTTTATGTCTAAAATAACATTTCACCAACTTGCCGTTTAACAAAACCCAGAATATGCTGTGCATTGTTTCACCCGAAAAACGCCCGGGCTTTAACCTCGCTGCTGAGGAATATTTTTTTAAAAACCATAATGAAGATATATTTCTTCTATATATCAATACACCGTCGGTGATTGTTGGAAAGCATCAAAATGCGCTGGCCGAAATTAACCCGCAGTATGTACGCGATAACAACATTGCCGTTGTTCGGCGTTTATCGGGTGGTGGTGCCGTGTACCACGACGAAGGCAACCTTAATTTTTCATTTCATCAAACGGTTGACGACCCCGCTAAGGTTTCGTTTAAAATTTTTAACGAACCCATTGTAAAGGTTCTCCGAAAATTGGGCGTGCCGGCCGAAATTAGTAAGCGCAACGATATATTTGTTAACGGGCTAAAAATATCGGGCCATGCTGAACATGTGTTCCGCAAGCGGGTGTTGAGTCACGGTACTTTACTTTTCAATGCCAACAAAGAACAACTCTCGAAGGCCATAAAAAATACTTCGGGCACTTTTAACGGGAAAGCCATTCAGTCGGTACGCAGCAAAATTGGTAACATCATCGATTTTATGGAAGTGCCCATCACCATTGAGGCATTAATTGAAGAAATTGTATCCCACATGCTTTTAGAGGTTAACAATGCAAAAATGTACACGCTGAGTGCTGATGATATTAGAAAAATTGAACAACTCGAAACCGAAAAGTATGCAACCTGGGAGTGGAATTTCGGCTATTCACCCAAATACCGGTTTACAAAGCAGGTAAATGAAACCGGTATCTCGGTTAATGTTGAGAAAGGCGTAATTACTGAAATGGAAATTACGGGCCCGTTTTTCAACGATGATGAAAAGAATACTGTTGTTGAAACGCTTCAAAACACTTTTCACCATTACGAACAAATTAAAACTTTGCTTGAAGGTTCTGCATTAACAGAAAACAAACAGAAATATTTATTGGAAGGGATGTTTTAATGATCTGTTTTTTACTTTTGTTTCAATGAAGCCCGAATCAATAAGTACACTAAAAAAAGAACTGCTGCACCTGCCACCCGATGTGCTGGCTGCTTATTGCCTGAGACTGGCCAAACACAAAGTAGAAAATAAAGAACTGCTTAGCTATCTGATTTATCACAGCAACGATCAGGGTTTATTTATCGAAGAGGTGAAAAAGGTGATCGATGAACAGTTTAAAAACCTGAACACTTCACGGACATTTTTGGCCAAGAAAACAGTGCGGAAGGTGCTGCGTACAGCGCAGAAATATATAAAATTTTCGGGCGAAAAAACTACAGAGCTTGAATTGCTGATATACTTTTGTCGTAAAATGAAGGCCTCCGGTTTACCCTTACGCTACGGGTCGGTACTTGGCAACCTATACATGAGACAGGTCGACCGCGTAAATAAAGTACAGGGGATGTTGCACGAAGACCTGCAGATGGATTATGCCGATGATATCGCGAAAATTAGTTAAAAAGCAACTTACTAAATAAAATTTTGATATTTTTGTGACTGTCGTATGACGGGCTGTTAGCTCAGTTGGTTTAGAGCATTACCTTGACAGGGTAGGGGTCACTGGTTCGAATCCAGTACAGCCCACATTTTCCCTCCCCTTTGTACTTTATTCATTTTAAATCCTGATGGCAGTTTTTTCGATAATTATCCCATTTTCTCATTAAATGTCGTTTGATTATTTGCATGCAAATACATAAAGTCGTTTGATTATTTGTATATTTGTCTTAAAAGACGTTTGTGAAATTGTATTCCTATGAAAAGAGAAGCCATGCAGGAATTAATTTCCTGGAAAAACAGATCAAATCGAAAGCCACTGATTATCAGGGGTGCTCGTCAGGTCGGAAAAACCTGGCTGATGAAGGAGTTTGGCAAGAATGAATATGAGCAGGTTGCGTACATCAACTTTGAAAGCATGCCTGTTTTGAAAACACTATTTAGGGCAGATTTTGATATTCAAAGAATTATAACGGCCATACAAATAGAGTCAGGAACCCAAATCGATGCACAAAACACCCTGATTATTTTCGATGAAATACAGGAAGCGGAAGGAGCCATAACCTCACTAAAATACTTCTGTGAAGATACTTCTCAATATCATATTATCGCTGCAGGCTCTTTATTAGGTGTTGCTATGCACAGGCATTATTCATTTCCGGTTGGAAAAGTTGAATTCCTTGATCTTTACCCGCTTAGTTTCATGGAATTTCTTATTGCATTAGAAAAGCAACCTCTTTTAGATTTAATCCGCACAAATGATTGGAGACTCATTAAAGATTTCAAAGAAAAATATATTTATTTGCTCCGTGTGTATTATTACATTGGAGGAATGCCGGAAGCCGTACTTTCGTTCAAAACACAGAACGATTTCAACGAAGTAAGGGCTATCCAAAAACGGATTCTTTCTGCTTATGAACAGGATTTCTCAAAGCATGCCACAGGCGAAATTGTTCCCCGTATCCGGATGCTGTGGAACTCTATACCTTCACAACTCGCCAAAGAAAATAAGAAATTTATTTATGGGGTTGTTAAAAAGGGATCAAGGGCAAAAGACTATGAGCTAGCCTTGTCGTGGTTAATTGATTGTGGATTAGTTCATAAAGTTTGCCGGGCTAAGAAACCCGGTATTCCTTTAAAAGCCTATGAAGATTATGGTGCTTTTAAATTATTTGCCGTTGACGTTGGAATACTTGGAGCTATGGGTGATATTGATGTTAGAACACTGCTTGAAGGAAACACCATTTTTGAAGAATTTAAAGGTGCTTTGACAGAACAATATGTATTACAACAACTGCTTACAATTAAAAATATGGTGATATACTATTGGTCTGCCGAAAGATCACAGGCAGAGATTGATTTTCTCATACAGTATGACGGCAATATTATCCCCATTGAAGTAAAAGCAGAAGAAAACCTTCAGTCTAAAAGCCTAAAATCTTTCAACCAAAAATATGCTCCCAGCATTGCTTTAAGGGCATCAATGTCAGACTATCGAAGAGAAGAATGGATGACAAATTTACCCCTATACACGATTAGTGAAATTGTTAATATGAAATAACAATGTCTGAGCATTAAATCATATAGAAACGACCATTCCCGTTTACAATTCTTTCTGTAAGAAAATTTCGTCTTCCCGGCCATGGGGCGTACGCAGCCATTTTTTCTTCACTCCGTTAACTTCAAATCCACTCTTTCTGAAAAGGCTCACACTGGCTTTATTGCTATCGGCAACATTGGCATAAAGCTGAAAGATGCCCAGTTCGTTACGTGCATAAAGCGAAATGGCATCAAGTGCCAGTCCGGCAATGCCCTTACGGCGTTCCTTTTTGTTGTAAATCATAATGCCCACGCCGGCACGCGAATGATACGGGTCGAAATCGAACAATTCAATTGTCCCCACCGGCTTTTTATCGGCATTTTCAATCATCAGCCGCATTTCCTTGCTTTCCCAAATATCGCGGTGCGAAGCTTCAACATATCGCGCCAGGTTGTATTTCGACAATAGCGCATGAACGTTGCTCACCTGCCAGCTCTCCGGGTCATTTTCCCAGGCATACAAAAGGTCTACATCCTCAGGCTCAAGGGCCCTTAGTGTTATGGTTTTATATTCAATGTTCATTCGTTCCCAATTTTATTAAATGCTTTAAATACAATTTCAATATCTTTTAAAACTTTGTAATCGCGGGCATAAAAAACATTCAGCCGGTCAACCACATCGGTTTCGGGTGCTTCAACGTTGAGCAAATCGGTAGTTTGCAATATGCCCTTGTTTATTACCGGCAAACCCAGGTATAACTCCGTGTTAACCGGATGGTAACCTACCCAGCTGTATTTCCGGCCCAGTACTTTAAAAATATTCCTGAAAAACCCTTTTTTATTATCGACAAACCAAATTGCTATAAAACTAAATACCAGCAGTGAAAGTGCAAATACCACATCAAAAAGCCGTTTGTTGCGTTTGTTTTTCTCGCGAGTGATGGCATTCACGTTCACCACGTAAAGGTCGCCGGCCGTTTCAATAGAGTTGCTGCCAATAATTGACACACTGGCCGGAGGTGCAATTTTGTAGTCAACCTTAAAGTCTGACAACTGCAGCATGGTACGTATGACCATTTGTGAAGAAATATCTTCAGAGCAAAAAATAAGCTCATCGATATTATTGATGCGGATTATTTCGTGTACCTGGTAAATAGAGCCAAGGTAACGCTCGGAGCGTGGCTTGCGTTTGGTTGAAATGTAACCGGCCAATGTAAACGGCAGGCCTGTTTTTTCGAGCAAATCGCGCACACGCTTACTTTCTTTCTTAAGCCCGACGATGGCCACCCGCTTGGGCTTACGCGTGCCAAGTTTGAATTTATCACTACCCACAAAGTGCAGCACAATACGCTCAAACAAAATGATAAAAACCGCCATGGCAGCCCCCAACAGGATGATAGCCCTTGAAAAACGCATACTGTTGGGCAATAAAGAATAAACCACTAAGATAAATATCGTTCCGTAGCCCAGCCCCTTACCTATCTTCAGCAGGCTCACCGGACGGTCGTACCCGCCTGAATAATACATTGCCACCAACCACGCCAGAATATATCCCGGCACAATAAAGTTGATTAACGAACCGGGGTAATAACCGGGTTCGAAACGGTAAGCCTCCCAGTAAGGTAACAATAACATAAACCCGGTCCAAAGGAATATAAAATCGATGGCCGGGAGCCACATTCTTCTTACCAAACGGTGAACCGTGGCTATACCTGCCCTGATGTAAATGGCCAGGTGAATGAAAAACGAGAACAACCCGGCATATTGTTTCGAGAAATGTTTACGGGCAAAAATAATCATGGCATTGTAAAACATGCGCACGTAATTCAGGCTCCCCTTTTTGGTGCTTTCACCTTTATAATGAATAATGGTTGTTCCGGGATAATAATAATTTTTGTAGCCGTTTTGGGTTATCTTGTACGAAAGGTCAATATCTTCGCCATACATAAAGTAATCTTCATCCAAAAGACCAGTTTTTTCGAGGGCTTCCCTGCGCATAAACATAAAAGCACCGGCCAGTACATCAACCTGGTGAATCTCGTCGTTGCTTAAATATGAAAGATGGTAACGGCCAAACCTTTTTGAGTTTTTGAACAGCGACGACAACCCGAAAATTTTATAGAAGGCCACCCATGGAGTGGGCAAGCCTCTTTTTGATTCGGGCAGAAAATGGCCCCGCCCGTCGATCATCTTAACCCCCAGCGCACCGGCATCGGGGTTGGCATCCATAAACGCGATGATTTTCTCAAACGAATCTTCTTCAACAACGGTGTCGGGGTTCAGCAACAATACATATTTCCCCGTTGATTGTTTGATTGCCTGGTTGTTTGCTTTGGCAAAACCCAGGTTGTGTTTATTGCTGATAAGGTTAACTTCAGGGAATTTATGGATAAGCATACCAATGGAGCCGTCAACCGAATTGTTATCGACCACGAAAATCTCCGCTTCAATATCTTGTACTGCCTTTTGAACAGCATGCAGGCATTGCTCAAGAAAGTGTTTAACATTATAATTTACAATAACAATCGACAGCTTCATTTGGTATTTATTTTATATTGATAACGTAATTTATTGCGATAGCGTATCGTTATAAGCTACACGGTTAACAATTGACCGCCCCAGGGTAAGCTCGTCGGTATATTCAAGTTCGCCACCAACCGACACGCCACGGGCAATGGTCGTAACCTTCACCTCAATCCCCTTCAGTTTTTTGTAGATATAAAAGTTGGTAGTATCGCCTTCCATGGTTGTACTAAGTGCCAAAATTACTTCGGTGGTACTGTTTTCACGCACACGTTTAACCAGTGAATTAATTTCGAGCTCGTTGGGCCCGATACCGTCCATGGGTGAAATCACCCCGCCTAACACGTGATACCGGCCGTTAAACTGGTGGGTGTTTTCGATTGACATCACATCGCGAATACTCTCCACTACGCATATTGCTGAATCTGTTCGCGCGGGGTTTGAGCAAATACTACAAACCTCGGTGTCAGAAATGTTATGGCACACCTTGCAATGTTTTATTTCTTTTTTCAACTCA
>JAGYOI010000082.1 GCA_018399395.1 Prolixibacteraceae bacterium | reverse complement strand
TCGGGTTCGTATGCCCAGTCATTAACCTGCTGGCCTAACTCACGGGGAAGCAGTTTGTTACAGGGCGTTACACCGGCAAACCTTTCAGAACGGCCTCAGATTAAATGGTTGTTCGATGCCGATGGCATATTTAAATCGGCACCGGTTGTTTGCAACGAGAAATTGCTCGTGGGCTCTACAAATGGTACCATGTATTGCCTCAATATGCAGGGTGATTCTGTTTGGGGTTTTCAAACTGATAATGCGATTGAAGCCCCTGCTTTAATTCAGGATGGCGTGGTGTATTTTGGTAACCTGTCGGGTGCTTTTTATGCATTAGATTTGAATACAGGAGAGAAAATATGGCAATATAAAACCGACAACCAGATCATGGGTGGGGCTGCTTTTTATGAGAAGAATGATAAAAAAATTATAGTTGTCGGGAGTTACGATTATTATTTGCACGGAATTGATGCCCGTACCGGGGAAAATATCTGGAAATATGAAACGGACAACTTTCTGAACGGTGCGCCTGCTATTTACAACGGACAGGCCATTTTTGGCGGGTGCGACGGCTTTTTGCACATTGTTGATGTTGAAAACGGAAATTTAATCCGGAAAGTAGATGTAGGGACCTATGTTGCTGCTTCGCCGGCTGTTGATGATGGTATTGCATATGTTGGCGACTACGAGAGTGGTTTTACTTGTGTTGATATTGATAAGGGCGAAATTTTATGGCGCTTTGAAAATGAAGACGGCACATTGCCTTTTTTAGGATCGCCGGCTTATGTAAACGGTAAGGTTATTATTGGGAACCGCGATAAATTCTTGTATTGCTTCGATGCTGAAAATGGTGATTTGCTTTGGAAAACCAATACCGGAAACCGGATTGATGGTTCGGCTGTTGTTAATAAGCAACATGCGTTGGTCGTAAACATGCGCGGCGATGTAAATCTTATAAATCATGATAATGGCGATATCGCCTGGACCTATCAACTGGGTAGTGGTGTAATGAAGTCGCCGGCTGTAATTGAAGGCTATATATTTTTAGCATCAACCGATGGTAACTTGTATTGCCTTGGTAAATAATTAAAAATACAGAAGAATGAATATAATTCAAATAATACCGGGTTCGGGGGGTAGTTTTTATTGTGGAAATTGTTTGCGCGACAGTAAATATTTCGATGCCCTGAGAGAACAGGGTAACAAGGTGGTGAAAATACCCATGTATTTGCCCCTGTTTTCCGATGAACACGACATATCAGACATTCCGGTTTTTTATGGTGCCATAAGTGTTTACCTGAAACAAATGTTTCCGGTATTCAGGCATGCCCCTGCATGGTTCGATAATTTACTGAACTCAAAACCAATGATGAAAATCGCCGCATCAATGTCAGGTTCTACCCGTGCTACCGGGCTCGAAGATATGACCGTTTCGATGTTGCTGGGCGAAGAGGGTAAACAAAAACATGAGCTGGATAAAATGGTTGACTGGATGGCTGAGCATTGCAAACCCGATGTTGTGCATTTATCCAATGCCCTTTTGCTTGGCTTGGCTAAACGTATAAAAGAAAAGCTTAATGTGCCGGTCGTATGTTCATTACAGGATGAAGATGTATGGGTAGATGTAATGCAACCGCAATTCAGGGACCGGGTTTGGAAATTGATGGGCGAAAAGGCCATCGATGTTGATATGTTTGTCCCCGTAAGTTATTATTATTCTGACCTTGCCCAAAAGCGTATGAATATTCCTGATGAAAAGCTATCTACGGTTCATCTGGGCGTCGATCCTGCCGATTACCAGTACACGAATTCAGTACAGAAAAAAGAACGTAACATTGGTTTTATCTCGAGAATCAGCCCTATAAACGGGCTACATACCTTAGTCGATGCATTTATCCTGTTAAAAAAGAAACCCGAAAACAAAGATGTACACTTGCATATTACAGGCGGCTATACCGGCGATGATAAAAAGTATGTTAAAGAATTGAAGGATAAATTAGCTGCTAATGGGTTAAGGGATGAGTCGCATTTTTGGAAAAAATTTGAGGGGGAGCACCGGGATGCTTTTTTTGAAAGAATGCAGGTGGTATCGGTTCCTGTGCCACATGGCGAAGCTTTTGGTATTTACTTAACCGAATCGATGGCCTGTGGTATTCCGGTTATACAGCCTGATACAGGTGCATTTCCCGAAATAATTGCAGCCGGTGGCGGCGGCATAGCTTACAGCCCCAATAACCCTGAAATCCTGGCTGATTCACTTAGCAACTTGATTAACGACAAACAACAACTCGAAGAATTAAGTAGCAAAGCACGAAAAAGCGTTGAACAACACTTCGATATCAACATCCAGGCAAAAAAACTCGTTGACGTTTATCAAAAGGTTGCCAATAAGGGGTAGAATACCGTTAGGCATGATGCCGTATAAATCATTTTGATATATAACTGGTATTACATACATCGTTCCTATGGAACTCAATTCCCTTTTATTGAATTCGCCAGTGTTGATTGTCGGGATGTCAATTGTTTTAAACAAACTTGATTTCACTGTATTTGTGTTCTTGTGCGTGGGATTGTATGTGAGCTATGATGTCAGAAATAATAATACAATTGTTAATTCGCTTTCCATCAATCCCTTGTTCAATACTGTAATGTCAATGTTACCACCACTTGGTGTAAATTTAACGGCATTGGTAACCAGGTTGCGAACGATGAAAAGGAGCATGTTTTTATCAGTCTGTATTTTGAGTAATTCGGTAAAGACTAGAATGGACTGCATGTGCGATTTTAAATCGTGGGACAAAATAGAAAAAAAGGTGTCGCGGGTTGCTAATGCTTTTTCAAGCTCTTTTTTGGCTTCATGGAGCTCGTTTTCCATTTTTTTGTGCTTGCTTATGTTGTGTACATTTTTTAATCTAGCGATTTAGTTTCGTTTTAACGTAAAACGTACTTCCTTTTTCTCCCGATTTTCCATCGGGATCGCTTTCGACCCAAATAGCACCGTCCAGAAGGTCAACCAGTTCTTTAACGATGCTTAAGCCTATGCCGGTACCCCTTACCGTGGCTTCGTTGATGTTGCCACCCCGGTAAAAACGTTCAAAAATATGGGGCAAATCGTTTTCAGGGATGCCAATGCCAGAATCGGAAACATAAAATGTTATATCATCTTCATCAAGGTAATAACCTGCTTTTATGTTGCCTTTGTGGGTGTATTTAAATGCATTCGATATGAGGTTGTAAAGAATTTGCCTTAATTTTTCATGATCAGTAAAGATATTAAATTCTTCATCGAACTGCTTTTCGATAACTAAAGATACTTCTTTTGGGGTGTTGGTTATTTCAAAGGCATGTTTTAGGTCATCGAAAAGTTTGTTCACATTAAAATGTGCGGGGTTGTAAGTAAACTGGCGGGTTTGAAGTTTAGAATACATTACAATGCCATCGATAATGTTTACCAACTGCTCGGAGTTTTGATAAATTATATTGCCGTACTGCATAATCAGCTCTTTGCTTTCTTCTTCAGGCAGAAGGCTGGCAAATCCCATGATGGAATTCATAGGGGTGCGAATTTCGTGGCTCATGTTCGACAGGAATGCTGTTTTTAAACGGTCGCTCTCTTCTGCCTGTTCTTTGGCTTCAATAAGCTCCTGATTAACTTGTTTTTGGAGTGTAATATCTTTTCTTATTGCCAGATAGTGTGTTATTTTACCAGAAGCGTTTGTTATTGGCGAAATGGTTGTTGACTCCCAATAAGTTTCGCCATTCTTCTTTCTGTTTAAAAACTCACCTTCCCATATTTCCCCCTTTGTGATGGTATGCCACAATTGTTGGTATTCTTCTTTGGTTTTGTTGCCCGAACTGAAAATACGGGGATTATGACCTATGACTTCTTCTTTTGAGTAACCTGATATTCGCAGTAATGCAGGGTTGCAAAATTCAATGGTTCCGTGTGTGTTGGTAATTAATACTGAATCGGGGCTTTGTTCAACAGCTCTTGATAAAAGAATAAGTTTTTGTTGGGCAAGTTTTTGTTCGGTAATGTCTTCCATATTGGCCATTATGCCAATGGTCTCTCCTTGGTTATTGTATATCGGGGCTGTAAAAAGCCGGCAGTTAAAAAGTTCGTCGTTTTTTCTTTTGCGTATCAGCTCTTTGCCGTTAATTGCGTTGCCGTTTATGATTTGTTTACGGTTGTAATTGAATTCTTCTTTTTTATCATCGGGAATAATGGGGAGCATTTTACCGATAATTTCTTCAGCTCTCCAGCCAAACATTTCCTCAGCTGCTGTATTCCAGCTTAGCACATAGCCGTCGGGATCGATGCTGTATGTAGCCAGCGGTGTGCTTTGTGTCATAGCAGTTTGAAGGGCCAGGTTATGGTTGTACGATTGTTCAAGTTTTTTTCGGTCGCTGATGTCGCGTGCGAATACCAATGCACCATGTGAGCCCTTGTAGAATATTGGTTCGCCAGTGGTTTCTACCCATACTTCTGAACCATCAAGGCGTAAAAACTTTTGTTCCAGGGGGGTTAGAACCAGTTTTTTGTCGATGTTCAGTTTTTTGATGCGTGCTTTTATTCTGTCGTGATAGTCGTGATGAAAGCGGTCCATAACAGGTGTTCCTATAAGCTCATCTTCCGATTTTGCACCAAAAAGTGCTATAGCACGCTTGTTTAAGTATGCAAAGCGGTGATTGGTTTGAATAAAAATAGGGTCGGGAGCTCCCTCGATCATGGCCCGAAAACGTTCTTCGCTCATTTTGAGCTCGTTTTCGGCTTTTACGGCTTCGGTAATATCGTGGATAGAAGAATGGAGATAAGCTTTTCCCGAGATGTCAATTATATTGCTAAAAACCTCGACATTGCGTATATCCCCACTTTTTAAACGGTGTTCAAATTTGAAAAAGTTTCTTTTTTGTTCGCTCGCAATTAGCATTTCGCCCCTGATTTGTTCATAAGAAAGTGTATTAATCTGGGTTATGTTCATATTACGTAGCTGACCGGTTGACCAGCCGTAAAACTTGCCTGCGGCCTGGTTTGCATCAATAATCTTACCCGTGTCGGGATCGATGATGAGCATTGGAATAGCACTATCGTAAAAAAGGTTATTGAAATATTTTTGGGTACGATCTACAACCATCACCGTCATTTTGAATCAGAATATGTAAGTTAGTAAAAAATAAACATCAAAGCATGATCTTTACTATGAATTTTCAACACCAGAAACAGGTATTGTAAAATAAAATGTACTTCCTTTTTCTCCTGATTTTCCATCGTTATTGCTTTCGACCCATATTTTCCCCCCGTGCTTTTTTACAAAATCTTTGCAAAGTATGAGTCCGAGGCCGCTGCTGGGTTCATTTTGGGTGCCTTCGCGCTTAACCGACTTGCTGATTTTAAATAAATCTCTCTGTATGTTTTTGCTCATCCCTATACCGTTATCGGATACCGATACTTCGACCTTGTTTTCTTCGGTTTTTGATGGTTTTGCGCTAATAAATATTTTGCCTTCTTTATGAGTGAATTTAATCGCATTTGATATTAAATTGCGAAGAACGGTTTCCAGCATGTAGCTGTCGGCGCTTACCACAAGTTCTTTTGGTATGTTGTTAATTAACGATATGTTTTTCTTATTGGCCGTTTCGATAAGGTTTTCCCGACTTTTTTCAGCTTTTTCATGAAGGTTGACAGGCTCCGGGGTGAATTTTTCAACACCTCGTTGTACCATCGACCAGTCGAGCAAGTTGCTCAGTAAATCGTGCATATTATGGGCCGATTTGTTGAGGCTTTGTGTAAGGCCGTGCAACTGGTCTTCATTTAAATTGTGCATTTCGTTTGCTATAAGATCAGTAATGCCCATGAAGGTGTTGAACGGACTGCGTAGGTCGTGTGCTATAATTGAGAAAAAGCGGTCTTTTTCGGCATTGGTCTTTTTTAGTTTTTTGTTGGTTTTCCGAATTTCTTTTTCGGTTTCAATTTGTTTCGTTATGTCTTCTTTTATATCCACAAAATGGGTGATTTTGTCTTTTTTGTTGGTGATGGACGAAATGGATGATTTTTCCCAATATAATGTGCCATCTTTCTTTTTATTTAATAGGATTCCACTCCATTCTTTACCTGAAAGAATGGTATTCCATAGTTCTTGATATGTTTTTAATTCGGTTTTGCCCGATTGCAGGATGCGCGGATTTTTACCAATGACTTCTTCGCTTGTAAAGCCCGATGTTTCGCAAAAGCGTGGGTTAACATATTCAATGGTTCCGTTAATATCGGTAATAAGAATCGCTATTGAACTGTGTTTCACGGCTTGTTCGAGTTTGCGTTGTTGTTGCTCGGCATAACGGCGTTTAGAAATGTCGTGAAAGTTTATGAGTAT
>JAGYOI010000081.1 GCA_018399395.1 Prolixibacteraceae bacterium | reverse complement strand
TCCATCAATTTTATCGTGGAGCCACTTTCCTTTTTTTACTTTTTCAGATAAAATATCAACATCTGGCTCTTCATTTTCAATACTGGTTAAAATTTCCTCAATTTCTGTTATGGCTTCCCGATAGCTTATTTTTTTCTGTGGCATACCTGTTATTATTTTTCATCAAAGTTAACAGTTAAAATATAAAAAAAATCGTATCTGCGTTAAAAAATTAATGCCGTTTGTCGGTATATTTCTGCCGATAACCGACAATGACCTGCTGTTCGTCTACAACCGGGAAACGGGGTGTAACAAAACATGATTAAACACGTCTTAATAAGTGAAAACAAATTTTAATATTAATCACTTAAATACGATAGTCATGAAACGAGTTACATTTTTATTAGCATTGGTATTAACAAGTATTGTTACAATGGGAAGTTATTCATCAGTAAACTTACTCGAAGGAGAGAGCAACACCACTTTTGGTAAATATTCCATAACAGCTTCCGACCAGGTTGTTGTAATTGATAATGTTGCCTATCAAACATGGAAAATGAAGTATGAAAACAGTTCTGAAGAATATTGTGTGTTTTATGCACCGGGAATTGACGGGCAATGTTGTTTTATTGTTCGGTGTGGTGGAGAATTTGAAGTGCAATATTCAAAGGATCAAAATGGTTTTGGTGTGCGCATGGTAGATCCTGAAAAAAGGACAATGAAAAAGAAAGAAGCCATGAAATCAATCAACTTCGAAAAGTTTTCAAAACAGATGGTATTAACCACAAAAAACAAAACGGTAGAAGAATATCTCGGACTGTTGGCATGTTATATGCCACAACTTCTTGAAAGTTAAAAATTGTAGCGCAATTTTTAAGATTAATAAAAGCAAAAAGGGCTTCATTTAGAGGCTCTTTTTTTATGCATTAAAACCGGGTATTTACAATATTCGCATATTCATGTTTTATGTTCCGGCTGTTGTTGGTTAAGTATGTGCCGAATACTCCGGCCGACCAATGATCACCAAGGCTTTTTATCGCGTATGATTCGAGCCCGCTTCGAAATACAGTACTTTCTACCTCCCCATCATTTTCAGAAGTTTGTATTTTTTTCTTACCAAGATTGAAATAAGGCCTGATCCGTAACTTCCAGTCTTCCGTTACACGGTCGGCAAAAATGCCCCATCGCGAATTGAATTCACTTTGGTTCGATTCCATCTCAAGCTCAACCCTGCCCAGATACGCTTCAAACACCCAGTTGTTCCATGGGTCGTGGGGCGTTTTTCCATTCATGGGTTCCGTGGTTTTGTTGTACGAAACCAAAAAGCTTTTTGCCTCGTTGGTTTGAAGCATATACGCCGCCAGTCCCTGCTCTAAAACGCTTGTGAGTCCTTTTCTCTCTTCATCGCGTGTGGCACTACGGCTTACGGTATAATTTCGTCCAAATGATGTTCCTGAAAACTGGTTTCTGCCAATAAATGAGAACTCGTACATCCGGCCTCCGTCGCCGGTTTGCTCATCGGTTACAAAAACATGAATGTCGGCCTGTTCTGGATCACGGACATAGTTAACATAGTTAATTCTCTGCCGGGTGTAATTAAAATCGCCCCGTTGGCAGTCAATAAAAATATACAACATTGAAGTATCTTGCTCTATACTGTCTTTTTCTGTTTTCTGAGCATTTACATCTGTAAGTAGTGGTAACATAAACAGAAGCACTACTAATATTCTGATTGTTTTATTGTCTTTATTGAAAGTCATAAATTTATTTTTTGTAAAAGTATAGTCTATTTATATGATGAACAAATCTTACCCCTCTATTGGGCGATTATTGGTACTTGTTATTTGTATAAATTAAGTAGTTTTAGCAAGTTATTTTTTTTATTTATGTAAGTCAAATTGAATTATTAATTATTTAAACGTTTTTATATGAAGAAGTTATCATTGGTATTGATCGGATTTTTATTCTCTATTAGTGTGCAATCGCAGGAAATGTTATGGCTTGACAGCGATCTGGATATGGAAACCCGAATTTCAGCTTTGATTGATGCTATGACGCTGGATGAAAAGATTTCACAAACATTAAACAGCAGTGAAGCAATTGACCGTCTTGACGTTGATCATTACAATTGGTGGAACGAAGCGCTTCATGGGGTTGCCCGTTCAGGCCGCGCCACAGTTTTTCCACAGGTTATCGGGTTAAGCGCAACTTTTTCCCCCGATTTGATTGAAAGAATGGGAGTTGCCATATCAGATGAGGCCAGGGCCATCAATAATCATTTGCTGGAGAACGACAAGAAACAAACACTTTACCAAGGGCTTACTTTTTGGTCTCCGAATGTGAATATTTTCAGAGATCCTCGCTGGGGGCGCGGTCAGGAAACTTATGGAGAAGACCCTTACCTGTCAGGCACGCTTGCATCTGCTTTTATTCAGGGAATGCAGGGTGATCATCCGGAATACATGAAAGTGGCAACCTGTGCTAAACACTTTGCAGTTCACAGTGGCCCCGAAGCACTGCGCCATGAATTCAATGCCATTTCAACCCCAAAGGATTTAAGGGAAACTTATTTACCTGCTTTTAAAATGACCGTGGATGCAGGGGTTGAAGCCATTATGTGTGCCTATAACCGGACAAATGATGAGGCCTGTTGCGGCAGTAATTTATTGCTCCAGGATATTTTGCTCGATGAATGGGATTTTCAAGGACATATTCTTAGTGATTGTGGGGCTCTGAAAAACTTTCATGGCCATCACGGGGTAACATCAAATGCTGCTGAATCAGCAGCCCTGGCCCTGAAAAGGGGCGTAAATTTGAATTGTGGAAATATTTATGGCGAGGGGCTGAAAGATGCTGTTGAACTGGGCCTGGTTTCGGAAAAAGAACTGGATCAAAGTCTTCAACGTTTGTTACGGACCCGCTTTAAATTAGGCATGTTTGATGAGCCTGAGAAGAATCCTTACCGTTCAATTGGAACAGAAGTCATCAATAGCGATGATAAAAAAGAACTTGCTTTGGAAATTGCTCAGAAGTCGGTTGTTATGCTGAAAAACGATAATGCTTTGCCTTTGGATCCTGATAGCAAGTTCATCTATATGACAGGTCCGCTTGCATCCAATACATTGGCATTAGTGGGAAATTATAATGGTATCAATTCCGATATGAGAACAATTGTAGAAGGTGTTGCTTCCAGGGTGTCGCCATCAACAAGAATGCAGTTCAGGCAAGGCGCATTGCTCACTACTGAAAACAAAAACGATATGGACTGGTTTAGCGGACAAGCCAGGGATGCTGAAGCAACAATTGTTGTTTTGGGGTTGACATTATTACTTGAAGGAGAAGAAGGAGAATCTATAGCGTCATCGGCTAAAGGCGATATTTTGGATATGAAATTGCCCGAAAGTCAATTGAACTTGTTGAGAAAAATAAATGTAAAAGCCAAACAGGGCGGTAAAAAAGTAATTACGGTTGTTTGTGCCGGAATGCCCCTTGATTTAAGGGAAGTTTCTGAACTCTCCGATGCCGTGTTGTATGCCTGGTATCCGGGTGAACGAGGTGGCGATGCTGTTGCCGATATTATTTTCGGAAATGTATCCCCGTCGGGTAAGTTGCCAATCACCTTCCCGGAATCGGCTGAACAGTTGCCCGATTATGAGGATTATTCAATGGAAGGCCGCACCTACAAGTATATGACTAAAACACCTCTTTATCCGTTCGGGTTTGGACTGGGTTATTCTGAGCTGGAATGGGAAAAACCATCAGTTGATAATAACACCGTGAAACCCAATGAGGATTTAAAGATTTCATTGGACTTAAAGAATAATGACCTTATGGATACCGAGGAAGTTGTGCAGGTTTATTTGAGCATTGAAAACGTGGAAGTTGATGTGCCCATATCTTCGTTGGTTGATTTTAAGCGCGTAGCTGTAAACAAAAAAGGTGAGAAAACGGTGAGTTTTTCTATTCCTTATGAAGAGTTTTCATATTTCAACAACGAAGGCAAAAAGGTACAACATCAGGGTAATGCAACGGTCACCGTAGCCAATGCTTCGCCGGGTGAAAGATCAGAACAACTGGGGGCTAAAAGTTTCGAAATAGATGTTACCGTAAAATAAAAAAAAATGAAAAGAGCAGTAAAGATTTTGTTTGGTTTATGCTTTTCTTGCATTTTGTTTGCTTGCGAAAGTGGTCCTTTGGTTTATGATGCCACAATTCAGGGTAAAGAAATTTTAACCCCTGAACCTGAAGATTCCCCCCAAATTAATGGGGCTTCAATTTTTGGTGTGCGTCCGGGTAGTCCGGTGTTTTATCGCGTTGCAGTTTCCGGCGAGAAACCACTTACTTATTCTGCCGAAGGTTTGCCAAAGGGCGTGGAAATAGATAGCAAAACCGGGTGGATAAGGGGTAAGGCACCTGAAGAAAGCGGTGATTATGAAATCACGTTACATGCAGAAAACAGTAAAGGCGAATCATCCAAAAAGTTTACAATCAGGGTTGGCGGCACGATAAGCCTTACCCCCCCAATGGGGTGGAACAGTTGGTACGTTCATTCTGAAGGCGTAAGCGAGGAAGCGATTCGTGATATGGCCATGGCGATGGATGAAAAAGGACTGGATCAATTCGGCTGGACATATTTATATTTGCTTATGGATTGTAACAAGACCCAATTATACAATTCATCCTGTGCTTACTGATTTGAAGGAAATTGATTTTTAAATATAACTTACCACGTATGAAAAAAATAGCATTATTTACAGTTCTTTTGGTTATTTGCACCGCAAGTTTTGCTCAAAACCCATTTATCACACACATGTACACCGCAGACCCGTCGGCCAGGGTTTTTAACGATACGTTGTACGTCTATCCTTCGCATGATGAGGATTCAGCTAACTGGTTTTTTATGGAAGATTGGCATGTGTTTTCCACTACCGATATGGAAAACTGGACCGATCATGGCGTTGCTCTTTCATTAGATGATTTAAGCTGGGCGGATAAAATGGCATGGGCACCCGATTGTATTGAACGGAATGGCAAATATTACTTCTATTTCCCTGTTGAACATAGCAAGATTGGTGTTGCGGTAAGTGATAAACCCTATGGTCCGTTTAATGACCCGTTAGATTCGGCATTGATTCACACCAACTCGAAAGGTGTGGTTTGCAACAGGGATTTTATTGATCCGGCAGTGTTCATCGATGACGATGGCCAGGCATATCTTTACATGGGACAATTGGTGGTAAATGCCATTAAATTGAATGAAGACATGATTTCGTACGACGGCGAAGTTCACCTGCTGGAAGGCACCGATGATTTCTTTGAGGCCGTTTGGATGCACAAGTACAAAGGGGTTTACTATCTCTCCTATGTTGGTGAAAGCGGTGAAATTAAGTATTGCACGAGCGACAATCCATTAGGGCCTTTTGAATATCAGGGGGTCATTTTACGTAAAATGAACAGTGGCACAAACCATCATTCCATTGTTGAATATAAAGGAAAATGGTACATGTTCTATCACAATTCAAATTTGTATTATGAAAACAATCCTGATGCTGAACGGAAATTCGGATGGGGACATGAAGACAGCCCTCACCCTTACAGAAGGTCAATATGCGTGGATAGGCTTTATTACAACGAAGATGGTACGATCAGGGAAGTGATACCCACCGATTCAGGCGTGGATAAAGTTGAAAACTAATTTAATTATCTAAATACAAAAGGCTGCCTAAAAATAAAGCAGCCTTTTGTTATATGGTTGAATTGAATAATCGCTTATTCAAAAACATTGGCAATTTGAGTGGTATTGTATTTACCTTCGTCGAGTTTTTTCCTGACTTCGGTAAATGCTTCAATCGTGTAGTCAACATCTTCAAGCGAATGAACTGCTGTTGGAATTAAACGAAGCAATAATTCACCTTTAGGGATAACCGGATAAATAACAATTGAGCAGAACACGTTGTAATTTTCGCGTAAATCCATCACAACATTTGTAGCTTCAGGAACCCCGCCTTTAAGGTAAACAGGTGTTACAGGTGAGTTCGTAGCACCCAGGTCGAAACCATGTGCCCTGAGTCCATCCTGTAAATGATTTACAACTTTCCATAAGTTTTCGCGGAGCTCTGCCTTCTCTTGCAATAATTCCAGTCTTTTTAATCCACCAATAACCATTGGCATTGGTAACGATTTTGCAAAAGTTTGTGAGCGCATGTTGTAGCGTAGGAAATCTACTACATCTTCATCGGCAGCTACAAAGGCGCCAATTCCGGCCATTGCTTTTGCAAATGTCGAGAAATAAATATCAATATCGTCCTGTACCCCAAAATGCTCTCCCGTGCCTGCTCCGGTTGCGCCCATGGTTCCAAAGCCATGTGCATCATCAACCAATAG
>JAGYOI010000080.1 GCA_018399395.1 Prolixibacteraceae bacterium | reverse complement strand
TGAGCGATTTGCAAATGTGTGCAATGTGGGTTGGCTTTTCTTTTTGAGGGAGGAGAAAAAAACAAAATAAATTCTCGCATATTTGCACCTATCTTATCTACGAGGCACTTTTTACACTTGCATAAAACGTTGGCGTACAACAACAAAGTAAACATTACATCTTCCGCCAATAATTTTAGTTATACTGCAATTTTCATCGATCGACCAACTTTTCATAGCAAGCCTATTTCAAAATCATTCCGTCCTTGATTTCAAAAATCATATCGCTCATTTGAGCAAAGTCACGGTCGTGGGTAACAATCACCAGGGTCACCCCATATTCATCGCGCAACGAGAAGAACAAGTCGTGTAATTCGTTTTGATTCTTACTGTCAAGGTTTCCGGTTGGCTCATCGGCAAAAATAACCGATGGGTTATTGATTAGGGCGCGGGCAACAGCCACACGTTGTTTTTCACCACCCGAAAGTTCATTGGGTTTATGGTCGAGGCGGTCGTTAAGACCAAGGAAACTTAAAAGCTCGTTAGCTCGGGCTTCTACTTCAGCTTTTGGTTTTTGCCCGATAAATCCGGGAATACAAACATTCTCAAATGCAGTAAACTCAGGCAATAAATGATGAAACTGAAACACGAACCCAATGTGTTGGTTACGGAAAGCTGCCAATTCCTTCTCACCCATTTTTAAGGGGTTTTTGCCATCAATAATAAGGCTGCCGTCATCTGGGCGGCTAAGGGTGCCCAAAATTTGCAACAAAGTAGTTTTTCCGGCACCGCTGGTACCTACAATCGAAATTATTTTTCCTTTTTCAATGTTCAAGTTAACACCTTTCAACACCTGCAAGGAGCCAAACGATTTGGTTATGTTTGTAGTCTGAATCAAAATGCTTTCTATTTAAATATTAATAAGATATAGCCAACATACAAGGCAAATAACACTCCACCTTCAACCCGCGTAATTAAGCTTTCGTTTATATTTTTATATCGCTGCACAATACCATTTCCATTATTTTGTTTCGAGAGTATTTGTTTCCATGGCACAATAAAAAAGAACAATAAAATAAAAATAATCATCATAAAATACAGGTCAATCCGGAATTCAGAGAAACTAAAATCGATAACCTTAATACTTGATGTTATGCCAATTACGGCAAAAACATTAAAAATATTTGATCCGACTAAATTCCCCACTGAAATGTCGGTTTCTTTTTTTATTGCAGCAATTACAGAGGCTGTAAGTTCAGGCAAACTGGTACCAAAGGCCACAATAGAGATGGAAATAATACGTTCGCTCACGCCAAGATCGGCCGCAAGCGATGAAGCACCATTGACCAAAAACCGTGACCCAATGACCAATCCGCCGGAGGCAATAATTACCATAATGAAGTAAGCCCATACAGGATATTTGTTGGCAGGTTTAGGAATGGGAATATTTACCGGAAATATTTTCGAACTCTTAATGGAGCTTATTATAAAAAGAATTAACGCAGCAAACATGAATATGCCTTCGGCATGACCAACCCTGTTGTTCAGCATAGCTAGATATAGTACAACTCCGGAAACAAACATAATTGGCCAACTCCGCTTAATTGTTTGTTGAGCTACCGGCATAGGTAATATAAGTACGGTAAGCCCAAGCACAAGTGCGATGTTGGCAATATTTGAACCGATAACATTACCCAGGGCAATTTCAGGGTGTCCGGTCACTGCAGCATCAAGGCTCACGATAAGTTCAGGTGCCGAAGTACCAAAAGCAACTACCGTTAACCCAATTACCAACGATGATATTTTAAAATGATTGGCAATAGCAGCAGCCCCTTTCACCAGATAGTCACCGCTATATACCAGCAATACAACCCCTAAAGCTAAATACACAAAACTAACCAGGCTACTTTCCATTAATCATCCGTTTTGGTCGATTTCTCAATATCATCTTTAAACTTATCCGATTCCTTTTTTATTGAATCACTCACATCGTTGATATTCTTTTTTATATCTGATGAATGACTGTTAAATTCACGTTTAATATCATCAGTAGCTTTACGAAATTCATTAACACCTTTCCCCAATGTTTTAGCAATATCGGGTATAGCTTTTGCTCCAAATAAAAGGAGCACCAAAGCCATTACAAGTAATATTTCCTGTCCGCTTATGAATAAAGTATACATACATCTTCTGTTTAAGCTACAAATTTAGATTAATAAGTGGAATTCTAATTATCAGAACGAAAAAAAGCCGATGTTCTTTGCAGAACATCGGCTTGTATTTATCAATATAAAATACTTATTAGTCTAAAGAGTAACGTTTGAATTCAGGAACCGTTAAATCTTTATCTGCACTTTGAAGGTATTGAAGAATTGTTTGTTTGTTATCTTTAACAAACGCCTGATTCAACAACGTGTTCTCTTTAAAAAACTTATTCAAAGCACCTTGTGCAATTTTGTCGAGCATATTTTCAGGTTTTCCTTCCTGTCGATATTTCTCTTTTGCAATTTCGAGTTCCTGCTGAACAACTGTTTCCGGAACACCGTCTTTGTCAACAGCAACCGGGTTCATAGCAGCAATTTGCATAGCTACGTCTTTAGCCATTTGGCCATCAACATTCGCTTTATTGAAACCAGCAATTGTAGCCAGTTTATTTCCCGGATGGATATATGCAACAACACTTTCAGCCTCGATGATGTCGAAATAACCCAATTCGAGTTTCTCGCCAATAATACCGGTTTGCTCAGTTACATGTTCTTCGATGGTACGTCCATCATCCATTTTCAGGGCTTTCACCTCATCAAGTGTTTTAGCATCACTTGCAAGAGCTGTATCAAGCATTTTTGCTGTTAAATCAACAAAACCTTCGTTTTTAGCAACGAAGTCGGTCTCGCAATTGAACACCAAGATACCTGCTTTATTACCATTAACTTTAGCAAGGGCCACACCTTCCGAAGCTTCACGATCGGCACGTTTATTGGCAATTGCTTTACCTTTTTCACGGATGATTTGGACAGCAGCGTCAAAATCACCATCGGTTTCGGTAAGGGCTTTTTTACAATCCATCATACCGGCACCTGTTGCTTTACGCAACTTCATTACATCTGATGCAGAAATAGACATTATTTCGATTTTTTTGAGATGGTTGACAAATAAATTTATTCAGCTTTTTCTTCTTTTGCTTCTTCCGCAGGTTTCTCTTCTGCAGGTGTTGCTTTTTTAGCAGCTGATTTTTTTGCTTTTGGTTTTGCTTCTTTTTTCGAAGCAGCTTCTTTTTCTTTCTCCACTTTACGTTCACCTAAACCTTCAGCAACTGCATCGCTCATTTCCTGAACAATCAGTTTGATCGAGTCAGATGCATCGTCATTTGCCGGAATAACAAAGTCAATTCCTTCAGGGTTTGAGTTTGTATCGACCATGGCAAAAACAGGAATACCTAAACGTTGTGCTTCTCTAACTGCAATTTTTTCTTTCATCACGTCAACAACAAATAACGCAGCAGGCAAGCGGGTAAGATCAGCAATTGACCCTAACATTTTATTCAGTTTTGCACGCTTACGGGTAATTTGCAGCTTTTCACGTTTTGAAAGATTACCCCAGCTACTTGGATCTTTCATCAATTTATCGATAGAGGTCATTTTCTTAACGGCCTTACGGATCGTAGGGAAGTTAGTCAACATACCACCGGGCCAACGTTCAGTTACGTAAGGCATACCAGTTTCTCCAACGATATCTGCAACCAACTGTTTCGCTTGTTTCTTAGTTGCTACAAAAAGAATTTTACGACCTGAACGGGCAATTTGCTTTAATGCATTTGCAGCTTCGTCCATTTTTACTGAAGTTTTTTGCAGGTCGATAATGTGGATTCCGTTTTTCTCCATGAAAATATAAGGAGCCATGTTCGGATTCCATTTGCGCTTAAGGTGACCAAAATGGACACCAGCTTTCAATAAATCTTCAAATTGTGCTTTTGGCATAATTGTTTTTGTTTACATTCTGTCCTATCAATCCGGGGGTAGATTTGTGCTTGCACAAAAATCGGCCGGATTTAGATACTAAACAAAATATGATTTGACAATAAATATTAACGTTTCGAGAATTGGAATTGCTTCCTTGCTTTTGGCTGACCCGGTTTTTTACGTTCAACTTCACGTGGGTCGCGGGTCATAAACCCGGCTTTTTTCAACTTGGGCTTGTTTTCAGCATCAATTTTCACTAATGCTCTCGAAATTGCCAGACGAAGAGCTTCAGCCTGACCGTTTAAACCACCACCATCAAGGGTTACTTTGATGTCGTAATCACCAGCAACCTCTAAAAGGTTTAGTGGCTGTTTTACTACATACTGCAAAGTCTTCTGTGGAAAATAAGTTTCCAGGTCTCTCTTGTTTATGGTTATTTTACCATTGCCATCTGTTAAATAAATACGGGCAATAGCGCTTTTTCTTCTACCTAATGCGTTTACTGTATCCATTATTTAATGCTGTTTAAGTCAATAACTTTTGGTTTTTGTGCCTCATATTTGTGTTCAGGACCAACAACTACTTTTAAGTTGCGGAAAAGAACACTCCCCAAACGATTTTTAGGTAGCATGCCTTTTACAGCTTTTTCTACCAAACGCTCAGGATACTTACTTAATATATCTTCGGGATTCTGGAAGGTTTGACCCCCGGGATACCCTGAATGGCGCACATACTGCTTATCGGTAATCTTTTTACCGGTTAACACTACTTTTTCAGCATTGATAACAATTACATTATCGCCGCAATCAACGTGAGGGGTAAAATTTGGCTTATGTTTACCTCTCAGTAAATTTGCAACTTTACTCGCCAAACGACCTAAAATCTGTCCTTCGGCATCTACCACAACCCACTCTTTGTTTACAGTGGCCTTGTTGGCCGATACGGTTTTATAACTTAATGTATCCACTTGAATTACAAGTTTTAAATGTCCTACATAATAATCGCCCTGCTTTATTATGGTGAGTCGCCTGTAATTTGCCGCTCAAAAAGTTATAAAATCCAGCTACTTATAACTTTTATGTTGCTTTTAATAATCAACAAATTACCACACCGCAGGTGCGTAATTAATCGGGACTGCAAAAGTATTTTCTTTTTTTTGAAAAACAAATGCTTTTTTCAAAATAATGATGTATAAATCAGGTTTTTTAGCTTAAATTAAAATAAATATATTAGCCACCTTAAAATTTAACACATGCTTCTCAGGGATTATATCAACAAAATAAAGATAAAACTGGCAAACGCGTACCCTTTTAATGAATCAAACGCCCTTGTGAATATTATCTTTCGCCACGTATTCAAATATTCCACCCACGATTTAATTATACATGCTTCAGATGTCATTGAAAATGAAAAGCAAAAAGAAATCAATAAGATTGTTAACCGTTTACTTCAACATGAACCCATTCAATATATTTTGGGTGAAACCGAATTTTACGGATTAAAGTTCTCAGTTACACCCGATGTCCTGATTCCAAGGAATGAAACCGAAGAATTGGTACAACATATTATAACTGAAAATCCCTCATTCAACGGAAATATTCTCGACATTGGCACAGGCAGCGGGTGCATTGCGGTTTCGCTGGCCAAAAACATGAACAATGCACATGTTCTCGCGTGCGACATATCAACCAATGCGATTGAAACGGCCAAAAAGAATGCAAAAATCAATAATGTTAACATTGTTTTTTTTAAACATGACATTCTGTCAAACCACACATCAAACACTAAATTCGACATAATTGTAAGTAACCCGCCTTACATTACCGAGAAAGAAAAAAATATGATGGAGCCCAACGTCTTGAAACATGAACCCCATACTGCCCTTTTCGTACCCAATTCCGATCCGTTAATATTTTACAACGCCATTGCCGGTTTTGCCCATAAAGCATTATCAACCGATGGAGTTTTATGGCTCGAAATAAACGAAGCTTACGGAAAAGCAACATGTGAACTGCTATCGGAATACGGGTTTAATGCTATCGTTATAAAAGACATCAATGGACGCGACCGAATTGTAAGGGCGCAAAAAAGGCCGGCATAAAACCGGCCTCCATATTCTAAAAGGGGAACGAATCATAAGACTTTAAACTAACACTGATTCTTTATGAGCCAATTCTGCAATTGCTTCTTCTTTTGTATTGCAAACTATAATATTTCGCCCGGTAAGTTTTATAAATGTTTTGTAAAATATTTGCATCATTCCGCGCATACCTATCACAGCACTTGACTTGATGTAAGGATTATTTCCCTTCACATAATTAACAAAACAATTAAAAACATCGGTGTTGAAGTACATATCTTCAAGGTTGGTAATTGTAATCAGCGATTTTGGTAATGAGCGCCTGATGTAATTCTGGAAATATTCCATCTGGCTTTTTATCTCATCTTTCG